>JAILID010000048.1 GCA_024695465.1 Lachnospiraceae bacterium
TAGTTCTCTGTCCCGTTTCCTTACTTACTTTGGTTTGTTCCGTTTAGACGAAACTGTAAAGAATTTTCGAGTCTTAATGTGTATCACTGTTCAGTTATCAATGTTCTTTGTCTTGGCTTTGTCCGCCGCAACTTCTTAAGTTTATCATATCGTGTTTTCTTTGTCAAGCACTTTTTTGATTTTCTTAAGATTTTTTCTTCCCGCTTCCGATTTTCAACCGGTTTTTGCGGTGCGAATGATATATTATCAGATGCCGAAGAAAAATGCAAGCCCCTTTTTTAGATTTTTTCAATATTTTTTTTCGCTTCTACATTTTGCGCTTTTCATTTTCTCCGGCCCCAAAATCCTGATGGTCCTCCGTTATCCCTTATGCATATTAACGAAGACTGAGCGCATCAACTCCGTATTCGCCGCCGATCCGGTAAGAGCCTCTCCCGACTTCAACGACCGAGCGGATTGTCTCACTCTCGTAGATTTTCCCTTCAAACTGCTTCTTTCCGCCGGCCGTCGCGATAAACACGTTCGACAGGTCATACAGGAGCACACGGCTGCCCGTAAGAGCCATCTCCGTCACCGCGAAACCGGGTTCGAGTACAGACTGCTTTCCGCCCCGGTCATAGACGTACACTTTGCATACGCGTTCTTCATTTTCTATAAGAAGCGCCGCGCGGCCTCCCCCGGATACAGCCTTTCGGATCTTTCCTTCCGGTTTTTCCGCATAAATCTCTTTCGGCGCCGCATCCGCGCGGATTACAGAGAGACAGTCGTCGCCCAGCGCCAGTATTCTTCCGCCCGAAAGAGGGAAAAGCGCCGGGATCAGGGAGCCCTTATAAGTCATCTCTCCGGTCTTTATGGGCTCGCCGTTTATATTATAGAAGGAAATTGCAGAAACCGGGTCTCCGAGCTCCAGTCCAAGTTCCGAGACCGCCAGCGTTTTCCCCGTCCCGGCAAAGCAGAGTGCCAGAGCTGTTTTAGAAGAAGACAGCGGGGGACCCTCGGCCTCCTCACCCTCCATGTTCACAAGATAAACGCTCTGCCGGCCTTCCAGCAGAAAAGCCGCCTGCCCCTGCCCGGATATCGCGCCGCCTGTAATTACGCCGGGCGTTTTCAGCATGGCGTTTGTACCGTCGGCTTCTATAATAAGGGCTTCCCGTCCTCCCCGGTCCATGACAAGCGCAAAGGCGTCATTGACCAGCGTCTCCGGTCTCTTCATTTCAAAGGCAAGCTTGACGAGACTGTTCATGCGCGAATCGCACAGCTCCGCCCCGTCCGGCGAGGTTCTCAGGATCTTTCCATCGAGATCGCAGCTCTCCACAGAGTTCTCCCTGATCTTCGATATCTCCGTCAAAGTGTACGCTGTGTAGGTTTTCTCATATAAAAAACTGTAATATATAAGAAAAAAAGCCATCACCAGTACGGTTACTCCCGCCATACCAAGATAAACCGCTTTCTTTCGATCCAGATCCAACCCGCTCAGCAAAGCGCAACCCTCCCGTCAAGAGCCCTTAAGAGCGTCACCTCATCGATATTTTCCAGATCTCCCCCCACCGGGACTCCGCTGGCGATCCGGGTCACCTTGATTCCGGCCGGCCGGATCAGCTTGCTGATGTACATTGCCGTCGTCTCCCCTTCCAGAGAGGAGTTCGTGGCGACGATCACCTCTTCCACCTCTCCCGAAGAAAGCCTGGCCATCAGTTCCTTGAGCCGGATATCATCCGGCCCAATCCCAAGCATAGGAGAGATAGCCCCGTGCAGCACATGATAAACCCCTTCGTACTTGCCGGTTTTCTCATATGCCGCCAGGTCTCTCGGCGTCTCCACGACCATGATCGTCTTCTTATCCCTTTTCGGATTCGCGCATATCGGGCAGATTTCCGAGTCAGTCAGCGTACAGCAGCACTTGCAGTAGCGCACTTTGCTTCTGGCCGCCAGAATGCTCCCTGCCAGCTTTTTGGCCTTCTCCTCCGGCTGGCTGATTATGTAAAATGCAAGGCGCTGCGCCGACTTGGTCCCGATCCCCGGCAGGGATGCAAACTGCTCCACAAGGTCGGAGATATAGCCGCTAAAATAATCCACCGCCGAGGCCTCCCATGCCGCCTGTCATCTTCCCGACCATGCTCTGCTGTTCCTCATCCACCTTGCGGAAGACTTCGTTGATGGCCGCCACGATCATATCCTCCAGGGTCTCGACGTCTTCCGGATCGACCGCTTCGGGATCGATCTTGAGCTTCAAAACTTCCCGCTTGCCGTTTACGCTTATTTCCACGGCTCCACCGCCGGCCGTCGCGGAGAATTCCTTCTCCTCGAGAGCCTTCTGGTTCTCCTCCATCTGGCGCTGCATCCGCTGCGCCTGTTTCATAAGATTGTTCATGTTTCCGGGCATTCCGGAAAATCCTCCGCGTTTAGCCAATTTTTTCTCCTTTTCTTAAAAGATATCGTCTTCTGTTTCCACTTCCATGGCGATCTTTCTCTTCAGGATCTCTTCCACGCTGATCCCGCCTGGATGTCCGAAGGACTCATCGGACCGCATGATCCGGACCTCAACTTCAAATCCCAGCGTCTTACGTATGGCGGCCCTCAGCGCGCCTTCCAGCTTTTCCGCTCTGCCGGATTTGAAAAAGATGTCGTCCCAAAGTGCTGCATTCGGAGACGGGGCCTTTAGATACAGCACCGGCTCCTCCTTTTCCGTATTATAGGCAGGAACGCTGCTCCTCAGCTGGGCCTCCGCCAAAGGCTCGTCCGCATCAAGCGCCGCGAGGATCCGGTTCCACTGCTCCGCCGCCTTGACCAGCTCTCCGGGCGCCGGGGAGCGGGCCGGAAGGTCCGGCTGTGTTTTCATTTCCCTTTCCGGAGGCATTTCCGGCCCGGCAGGTTCGGCGGCCTTGATGCGGACGCCTTTCATTTCCAATTCGGAAAGTTTGTTCTCAAGCTGCCGAAGGCGGTCCAGCAGTCCATCCTCCGTCTTCTCCATCTGGGGCCTGGCCAGCTTGACCAGAGCCACTTCCGTAAGGACCCGCCGATTGGATGCCGCCCGCAGCGCATTTTGCAGCTCCGAGAGCACCCGGATGAAACGCATGATGAGGTCCGGGTTTACCTTCTCAGCCAGCTCCTCCATGGCTTTGCGCTGCTCCTTCGGCACATCGACGATCTCTTCCGCCTCCTCGGACGAGGCCGTGATCAGAAGAAGATTCCGCAGATACCAGATAAAATCATTGACGAACTGACCGATTTCCCGGCCGCTTTCAACCATTTTCCCGAAAATGAAAACCGCGCGCCCTGCATTTCCCTCAAGCAGCTCCAAAAACAGCTCCGTATAGATATCGGTGTCAACCGCTCCCAGCGCCCTGAGCACCTTTTCGTAGGTGAGTTCCTCTCCCATATAGAAGGCTATGCAGCGATCGAGCAGGGAAAGAGCGTCCCGCATGGAGCCGTCGGCTGCCCGGGCGACGAATCGAAGGGCTTTCTCTTCCGCGCTCACCCCTTCCCGCGCGATCAGTTCCCGCATCCGATCCACAATGACGGCCGAATCGATGCGGCGGAAATCATATCGCTGACAGCGGGAGAGGATCGTTACCGGAATCCGGCCGGCCTCCGTGGTCGCCAGAATAAAGATCACGTAGGACGGGGGCTCTTCGAGCGTTTTCAAGAGCGCGTTGAAGGCCCCGGACGAGAGCATGTGGACCTCGTCGATAATATAGACTTTGTAGCGGCCCTTTGCGGGACGGTAGCGCACCTCTTCTACAATCTCCCGGATGTTATCGACGCCGTTGTTGGAAGCGGCGTCGATCTCAATCACATTCATGGAGCTTCCTGCCTGGATAGCCCGGCAGGAAGCGCATTCGTTGCAGGGACTGCCGTTTTGCGGATGTTCGCAGTTGACGGCTTTCGCCAGTATCTTGGCAACCGAGGTCTTGCCTGTTCCTCTGGTACCGCAGAACAGATAGGCGTGCTGCAGGCGTTCCGTTATGACCTGATTCCTCAGGGTTTTTACCACATGATCCTGGCCTTTTACCTCATCAAAGACCGGCGGACGCGCTTTTCGGTACAGAGCAACATAGGACATGGCTTAATCTCCGAAGCAGATGCCCATGTATTTTGCCAGCTTGACGGTCTGATCTTCCGGATCGACGGCCTTCAGCTTGCCGGCGCTCTCTTCGAGCGGCACCTTGACGATCTTATTGTTGACGCTGGCTACCATGCAGCCGAATTCGTTGTTGATGATGAGCTGGGCCGCGTAGACGCCGAGCTTCGTGGAAAGGATGCGGTCGAAGGGATCCGGGGATCCGCCGCGCTGTACGTGGCCCGGTACCGTGACGCGGACTTCGTAGCCGGTACGCTCGGTGATGTCGTGGGCCAGCTTATAGGAGACAGAGGGATACTTGGAGAGCATCTTCTCCATCGCCTTCTTCTGTTCCTTCTTATCCTTGGCCGCGATCTTCTTGGGAATCGCGCCTTCCGCTACCGCGAGGATCGTAAACTTCTTGCCGCCTTTATGGCGCTTTTCGATGGCCGCGCAGACGCTGTCTAAGTCGTAGGGAATCTCCGGGAGAAGAATGATGTCCGCTCCGGAGGCAATTCCGGCTGAAAGGGTAAGCCAGCCCACCTTGTGGCCCATGACCTCAACGATGAAGACCCGGCCGTGGGAGGAGGCGGTGGTGTGAATCTGGTCGATGGCTGTCGTCGCGATGTCGATGGCGCTCTGATAACCGAAGGTGAGATCGGTGCCCCAGATGTCATTGTCGATCGTCTTGGGCAGATGGATGACATTGAGGCCTTCTTCCCTCAGGAGATTGGCGGTCTTCTGCGTCCCGTTGCCGCCCAGGATGACCAGGCAGTCCAGGCGAAGCTTGTAATAATTCTGCTTCATGGCTTCTACCTTGTCAAGTCCGTTGGCGTCCGGTTCCCTCATGAGCTTGAAGGGCTGGCGGGAAGAGCCGATGATCGTGCCGCCCCTGGTAAGGATTCCGGAAAAGTCATCCGAGTTGAGCAGGCGGAAATGTCCGTAGATAAGGCCCTTGTAGCCTTCCTCGAAGCCGTAGACTTCGAGCTCGTCGAGGTTGTTGGAGAGTCCCTTGACAACGCCGCGCATGGTGGCGTTTAAAGCCTGGCAGTCGCCGCCGCTGGTTAACAGACCGATTCTCTTCATTTTTCTACCTTCTTTCTTGTTTTATAGTATGCTTCCTGTTGCGTGGTGTATGCCGCTGCGTATGCCCCGGCAGAAATGCTGTTCTTATTATAACCCAGGAAGGGGTTATTTACAATTTTTTTCGACAGGGGTTTGACTTTTTTCCTTTTTTCATATATACTTTCGTTATCCGTGCAGCCGGGGCATTAGCGGGGCCCTGTAACCTGAAATCCGCTACAGCAGGGGCCATGCCGATCCGAGGGCTTGTCTTTATGGAGCTGCCCTCCTTAAGTAGCGTTGACGTCTGGGTCTTATGCGGCGGAAACCTGCGAACCGTGTCAGGGTGGGAACACAGCAGCACTAAGCAGGAGCTTCCGGGTGACGTAAGGGAGCCTGGGCTGAGCAGGCTGGGGAGGTTACGTCTGTGGAGGCCGGTTCGGAGTGAGGCGCACGGGTTTTTTTTTACTGTATTTGGGCGGGCGCGCCGCGGATACAGTTTTTTTATGCCTGCGGGAAGACTTGATCACTTGCTTTTAACTGTTTTCCTGTATTCCGGGCAAAATCGGCGGGAATACAGTAGATTCCCGGCCGCGGATGGCTCTGAAGGCTCCTATTCCACTGTTTTTTGGGCAAGTTTGACGCTAATACAGTAATTTCCCGCCTGATACCTCCGGACAGCAAAAAAGCTGCCGCATGAAGGTCCGCGGCAGCTAAATAGGGGTGATTCATCCTGATGACTTCACCGATATCCAGCTGCGGCTGTAGTTCATGCAGCAGCCCTTTTTCTTTTGAACTCTTATAACGCCGGATTTTCTAACTTCTTCCTGTGAGGTTTATGCTTATAAGCCGGCAGCTGCGGTGATTGAGTTCTTCAAGGCATTATCTATGTCCACATTCTGCGTCACCGTCCCGTTCGCCGCAACGGTAATCTCAAACACTTTTCCGCTATTGGCCTCATATCCTGCCGGCGCCGCCGTCTCCACCGCATAGTACCTGCCCTCAGGCAATTTGCCGACGAAATAAACGCCCGTCTCAGCAGATTCATAATAACCCTTTTGGTCTCCGACACTCTTTCCTTCCGGCAAGGTATCCCCTTCCTGATAAGTCGGCTGTCCCTCCGTGATTTCTTCCAAATCAGCTTTAAAGATCCTGAATCTGGCTCCTTTCAGTGAGGAATGCTGCTCATTCACCTTCCGCAAGATTACCGCCTGATCCTTGCCGCTGGTCCAATAGAGATGGTTCTGATTCGTCCCTCCGCAGCCGGTAAGATAAGAACTGCCGACCAGTCCCGTATCCGCATCAGTCCGGGCGTTGCGGAAGGCCGCAAAGGTCTTAGCCAGCTCCACCGCCCCCAGCGCATTCTTCACAGACTCGCTTTCGAAAACCGCAAACTGATTTCCGGGTTTATAATGTCTGTCCTTTTCCGCCCAGACCCAGATGCTGCCCGGCGAAGAACTAATCTTTCCGCTGACAACGAGAGAAGCCGCATCGCTGCTCCCATATCCGGCCAGAAAGATGTCCTGCCGCGCATTCGTATAGGTTTCCTTGCCGTTCGTCTGATTGGAAAGAGAACTTGTAAGCACATTCCCGTCTTCTGCATTGATGCCCGCCCCGCCAAAATAGGGGGAATCCTGCAGCTTCAGCTTAGCACCCTCTTCCACATAGATGCCCGCGCCGTCAGCATTTGCCTTATTGCCCGAAATATTCGGGCTTTCGCTCAGTACCAATACCGCTCTGTCTTTTATATAGATGCCGCCGCCGTTTTTATTCGCCGTATTATTCTGAATCTTCACCTGGTCATTCACACCAATCAGGGTAGTCGTACCGCTCTCCACGTAGATGCCGCCCCCGTTTTCCGCACTGTTGCGAATCAGGCTGCAGTCCGTAAGCGTCGTATTTCCGATTGCCTTGATCGCGCCTCCCGGGCCATTCTCCACCGTATTGTCCTTCATGGTACACCTTGTAAAGGTATAGGTCATGTTGGAACTGGTCATGGCAACGGCGCCCCCGCTGCCTGTCGCTTTGCAATTCATGAAGGTGCAGCCTGTCGCCGTGATGTTCGTCTTGGAATAGACCCCTCCTCCAATATTATAATTGCTGTTCGACATACTCGAACAGGTATCGAACTCGACATCCGTAAGCTCCAAAATTCCGTCACCTTGATCCTGATCCTGATAAAGGCCTCCCCCTTCGAACCAGCTGACATTGTTGGTAAATGAAGTCTGATCTACTTTCAAGGTTTTATTCCTGCAGTAGACCGCGCCGCCGGCTTGTTTCGGACTTTTGCATTGCTCAAAAGTACATCCGGAGATGTTGGTTGTACCGCCGGAATAGTAGATCAGATTCAGCGCGCCGCCTTTTTCTTTGGTTTGCAGGCACCTAAAATCGCAGTTCTCGATTTGAATTTTTTCTGACTGGGAGAATATAGCTCCCCCGTATTTAGCATTATCTTCGTCGGCATTCGTACCATAAAAGGTGCTGTTCTTTACCGTCAGGGCCTCTGCTTTCTTATTATTATCGGTGTATGAACCTTCCGTCCCCTGCACGACCGCTCCGCCCGATCCTCCGGCTTTCGACTCCTCGAAGCGGCAGGCCTCAAGGGAGATGACCGCCCTGGAAACTGTCGTCGCGATTGCTCCGCCGTCCTTGCCGCTGGAGCATTTGCTGAACAGCGTGCCGTATTTCTTCTTACTCGTCTGTTCGTCCGTTTTTTGAATCGTAATATTCGCCTTTGAGCAGATCGCGCCTCCGCAGCTCGACGCCTGGCAGCTGACGAACTGCACCCCTGCGGCCTCAGTCGTCTGGTCATAAGCCCCATTGATCACCAGAGCCCCCTCAGTGTAGATCGCTCCGCCGGAGGATGCGCTGCGGCAGTTCAGGAAACGACTTCCCTCAACCGTCAGCATCCCGCTGTCGTTCTTAAAGTAAACCGCTCCGCCGGGCTTCCCTTCCACCGCAGCATTCTTCATCGTCGTTCCATCGCCGATCGTCACATTTCCGGCACTCGCGCTGATGATTCCGCCGCCATCCGCCGGCGTAACCGCGCCGGACTTATAGCTCCCGTTTTCAAAGACCGCTCCGCCGTCCAGCGTGATGTCCTTTGTGGAAAATGAAGTGCCGCTCGCCGCGTCCGATGCCACCGTGAACAGGGAGCCGGTGGAGCTTCCCCGCTTAATGACTGCGGGCGAAGTCGTCCCGGTGTAGGGGAACTCGGCGTCCGAAGACCCGGCGGTCGTCAGGGTGAGCGGCTTTCCGCCTGGAACCTGGATCGTTCCCGCCCGCTTGATGCTGTATTCCGGCACCAGCATTTTGATGGCGGCCGGGGTGCCGCTGAAGGTCTTTGAGCCAAAGTCCTCAAACGCCTCCTCCAGGGTCTTGTAGAGGGCCGGTTTGCCGTCCACCCGGAGGGTGCTGCCGGCAAAATCCGTGATCTTGCAGACGGTCAGCTGGTTGGCAATCTGAAGAACCGGCTCGCCGGGAACTTCAATTGTCACATTTTGCTTATTGGTTTTTGTATAAGCTACATCATTATTTACCCTAAGAGCCCATCCGTTATCATCATCATATTGCCCGTTCCACCAGTCGTAAGATGTGACACCTACAGCCTGGTTGTTATAAATGTTGAAGATTGTCCTGCTGGCAGATCCCATATAAGCTACGACCGTGGTCACGGTCCAGTAATCATTCAGCCAATCGTTGGGAATCCGCAGATCCTGAAGCATAAATTCGCGATTGATATCGTGGGGCTGATTCAATGTTGTATCCAAATTCCAATCCGTATGAATCTTCGTTGTAACTATTTTTTTATTACTGTCACGGTACTCAAAATATATATCAAAAGCTGTCACCCCAGTAAGATTTACGCTGCTGTCAAAATACATGTCCAATGTTTTATAAACAGCGTTCCCATTTTGTCCCACCGTAAGAGGCTTGCTTTCAATCCAGAATTCCCCCTCTTCTTCATAGGGAAAAGTGCCGGCGCCCCTTGCTGCGTCGTCCTTTATTTCCGCAACCCAGAAGCCGCTTCTTCCGTTTTGACCGCTGCCCCCGGAAATCGGATGCCCGCTTACATCGGTTTCCACGATCGTGTATCCCGGTGAATAGGTCGCGACATCCCTGCTGCCGGATCCGGATCCATAGGTCGCCACTTCAGCAAATCTTATTGTTTCATTGCCGCTTGTGGTATCTGCCGGCACGTATACGGTCTTCTCCCAGGAACCATCGTCCTGTTTATTCGCCGCAGTCAATGCATTGACAGCCTCGGTATGATTCTTATCAGTGTAAGCCGGCAGTTCGATCGTTCCGGATGCAGCCTTCCCAAGAACCTTGAAAGAAACGGTGTCGCTATTGGACGGCGTATAAGAATCCCAGACTTTTCTTACAACAACCGGCACGTATACAGTCGCCGATGGAGCCGTAGTCATTTCAATAGTCGACGCCCCTGTCAGCTGCACTTCATCCGTAAACGCGGACGATCCGTTTTTGGTCACATTAAGGTTCGAAAGCGCCCCCCCGCCGCTTCCGGCCTTAGCCGTGACATCCATGTTTCCAACATTATCTTCGGTAACGGTATAGCTCCCCGGGGCCAGTCCGGATATCTTCACGGTCTGCCCCTTCTGGATTGAAAATGCAATGCTTCCTTCCTTTATTAAGATATTCTGTACGGCCGCATTTGTCGTCGTATTGACAACTGAATACGATGGTTTTAATATTGCGGACGATTTTACCGTAAGCAGAAATGTCCCGTCCGCCGACTCCGCTGTCTGCGTAAGGGTCAGCTCGCAGCCTTTCCAGTGGATCTCATCCGTGTTCTCAAGGACCGCAGGCAATCCGTTCCGATCATTTACAAAGCGATCAAGATTCGCTGAGGCGCCATTTTTTACCGTCCCGAACTGATTCGTTGGGAGATATAACGTTTTCGCCCAGACGCCGATATCCGCCCCGCTCCCAAGGCCGCTTTTCACCGTGTTGATCTGGGCTGCATCATTCATATCGAGATAAACATTTTTTTGCTCTTCTCCTGTTATATTATTCCCCCTTACAACCGCATCGCCGGAAAAGTTCACCTTGCTGTATGTTGAACTCTTTACAATTTTCGTCGAATCATTTGGATCCTGTGTTTCAACTGTATAAACGCCCAGAACCAATGCGCCGTCTTTAGCCCCGGTGTTATTCCGAATCTTTCCGCCCTCCATATCCAGAACGGCCCCGCGCAGATAGACGGCTGAACCGTTAGGCGCTGTATTGCCGCCCGTTTCTGTCCTGTCCTTTTTTTTGTTCTCCAGACAGCAGTTTTTCAGGGTTACGGACGTATTTTGCGCGGCGAAAATCGCGCCGCCCATTTTAGCTGCGGAGCAGTTGCTGATGTGACAATTCTCAAGCTCGGCATCCGCCCAAAGAATCAATGCGCCGCCGTTCTCCGAAGCTTTAAAGCCGGTAATGTCCAGGTCGTTAGCCTGGAGTTTTTCTAATGAATAGATTGCACCTCCCATCAAAGCGCTGTCACCTTCCACAGCGCTATTATCAAATGAAGAACTCTCTATCTTAAGCTCATTGCTGTCGAGCAGGTCCATACAGGCGATCGCGCCGCCTACAAATGAAGCCTCAGCCCCTAACCTGCAGTTCGTGAATGAGCTGTTCCTAATCGTAACCGCCTTGGCATCCTTTGCCGCCATAATAGCGCCGCCGCCGCCGCGGCCGCCCCAATTCTTTTTGGCCACGCAGTCTGACATGTCCACATAATCCATATCGAGTGTTGAATGGTTCTCAATGTAGATGCCGCCGCCTGAAAGCTCTGATACGTTATCGGAAATGACCACCCTTGATGATCTGCTTCCCTTTATTATAACCGTGGAACCCGAAGCGTTATCGTCCTGGGCAGTTGCGATGGCTCCTCCGTGAAGCGCTTCATTATCCCTTATTGTTCCGCCATTCATCGTAAGGCTTCCGCCCTGACCGACAAAGACCGCGCCGCCATAGCCAATTGTAGGCCGGACGCTGCCGTAATAATTTCCCGGCGTTTTTGAATTCCGGAGTATGCTTCCTGTTTCAACGGTCAGGCTTCCTGAAGAAATGCAAACCAAACCGCCGTTTTCATTGCACTGATATCTGCTCTTCTCTCCGTCAAGTATAATATTGCTAAGTGAAAAATTACCGCCGTTTACCGTGCAGAGGCTTGCGCCTGTAAAACCTCGGGAAATGGCCGCCGCGTCGCCGCTTCCCGCAAACCTATATAATCCGGTTGTTTTGCCGGCTGTGGTCAGGACAATATTCTCTCCGGCATTAATCGTTACCGTATCCGTATCCGGCATACCGTAATTTACAAGCATTTCAATGACAGCAGAGCCATTCATCTCACTCCTGGCGAAATACAAGGCATCGTTAATTCTCCGGAAAGGATTTTCCACATAACCTCCTCCAAAATCTTCTACAATCTTGCAGATATAGGGCCCGGAGGCATTCGTGAGGCTTATATTGATACCCTGCTGCGTCAGGCGGAATTTCGCCTTATTTTTGCCGTTGTCGCCCGCCGGATCCTCCTGTTCAAACTCGGCGTTCTCAAATCCGCTCTCGTTCACAAATACGGGATAATACGTGATCAGAGTGCCGCCCTTTTCAGCCTTCTCCGTCAGAATATATTTCACCCGGTTTTCATTTGCCCCTTCGGAGCCATAGCTGCGCAGGACCGGCACAAGAATATCGATCGTAGTATCATCAGGATCCGTACCCAGCGTAAATTCTCCGGAAATAGAACTGCCGGAAAAGTCAGCCGGGACACTTACCTGCAGATCTACAGATGGACTGCCATACCCGGTAATATTCTTTCCGTCGCTTCGGCTAAGCGTGTAGGTCAGCGTCACGCCCTTTTTATCCGTGTCCGCAATACCATCCCAATATTTTGTAACGAAAATATTCGCGCGCTTAATGTCTTCATAAATAGTGAATACAAGACTGGAGGACGTTTCCTCCGAATCGATATAGCCTTCGTAGTCCGGCAGGGCCGCTGCCAGATTATCATCCGTGATCACGCATTGCGTCTGTTTCCCGTTGACGCTGTAGGTCGGAATATTGTCTGACGGCGTATCCTTGTAGTTTTTATCCCCAACTACAAAGTCACTGTTATTGAGCGTATATTTCCCATCCGCCGGCAGCGTGGTCATATTTTCATTTTTCACGCTGTAATAGCTCAGGGTATACTCAATACTCTTATCCGAACCGAGAGGCCTCTCGGAGACCTCCGTCCTGGTGAGATCTTCCAGTTCCGGTCCAAATCGCGTCTGTACTTTGACCTGCAGATTCTTGCGGGTATTGGTAAACGTCAATTTGCCGGAATTATTAACAGCTGTCACAAAAGACGTCCCGGTTGTTTCGGCAGCCGAATTAAACTTATACTTCGTCACATAGGGAATAAAGCTGTAGGAAGCTTCATCACCGTTGACTTTATAAGCAGTCTGTTCAATAGTATAGGTGCCGTCTTTAAGGTATACAACCTTTTCCGCCTCCATATTCTGAACGTTCACATTTACCGTCTTGACAATCTCTCCGCCACTTTTAATTGTGTAGATAACAGCATCAATTTTCTGAGTACTGGCTGTGTCGTTCGTTGTATCGTTAAACTCAGACTTTAGTGTCAATGCATTATCCGGTATGAATTTGTTGGTAAGGGTTGACGTCAGGCCGGAAATAGACACGGTCTCATTCCTGTAGACCTCATGCAGTGTCGTCGGAGCAATCGTCTCAACAGTCTCATCTCCGGTATTTATGTTGCTAATCTGCTTACTTTTTAAGATTAAGTGACTGTCTACTAAATAATCAGACATATTTCTAAAAGCTCCGTCCCCTGCATGTGAAACTGTAAAACTAACTTCTGAAATATCTTTTATAAACCCTGGCAAATCAAACGGAACAGAGTATGTTTTTGTCGTTTCTTTGCTTGTATTATAAAAACTAAACGTATTTATTTTTTTAGTTTCGAACTCGTTTGCTTGTTGTATTGAATAGTTATCTTTGACAAATATAGTGTCGCGATATTGTATCCCTTCGTATGTATAGCTAACTTGAATTCTTTTTGTCCCTGATATTTGCACCAATCCTTCAGTACTTTTACACTTCCTTATCGTAAGTTCACAATACCTCCTGCTTGTCGATTCAGGCGTATACTCGTACCAGTCTGCCGGGGCAGTGACATTTTCTTTAAGAATCCCTTCATCTACTGACTCCCAGCTCCCGGGCACAACAACGCCAGCCTCTCCTTCCAACATAGAACCCAGCGGATTCTCTGTCAAAGTATACTCAGAATATGGGGTGCAGGTATGTGTATTGTCATTATATGTAGTAATATCATATTGGGGAACATAATAAGTCCTTGTCCATCTGGTATCCGTACTGCCGGATCCCTTGTTGCTGCTTGTAAGCATATACAACTCATTAGCGGTATCATAGCTGGCATCCGATCCATAAACCTTAATCGTTTTCTTTTCATCGGATGTACCGGTCATGGAAAAGCTGATATCCGGTAAGGTGTTCCTATTGTCAGCATTTTCCCAATTCTTCACCACAGTGACGGGAATAAGCGGGTTTGCGTTCCATGTGTTGCTGATGTCGAGGGTGCAGGTGTTGATTGTATGGGGGCTGTTCCTTGTCACCGTCGATTTCTCCTGAACATTATGCCATGTCAGATCGCCGTTCGTAACGATGGTGGTTTTTCGGTTGGAGTTATTATAAGAACTCTTAGAAAGTTTTTTATGCGTTCCTCCCAACCTTTCTATCTGCAGCCTGTTTTCCAAGTTGCTGCTATCCGGTCCATAAGCCCAGGATGTATCTCCCTGCTTGGGATATAAGGTAAAAGACTTCGTCGTATCCGTCGTTGGCACAACAACAAGGGACATAATTGATAAATTGTTGACTATTTTCTGCTGCAGATCATTTTCGTTTGTCCCATAATCTTCCCAGTCGGACGGCAGCTTAATGCCCTGGAATAAAACGCCAAAATCAGCTCCGTGTTTCCAGTCCGTAGTATCAGAATAAGCCCCCGGACTAACCGTAAGCTTAAATGTTTTGTCATTGGACTGATCCTTTATTTCTAATTCCATAGACGAAATACGGCTAAAAAAAGTTGATATCCTATCCTTCGTTTCTAAATCGTAATGTCCAAAAGCATTTATAAAATCGCTTTGATCACTTCCTCTATACTCATATTCGTCAATTACAAAATTCAACTGAAAATCCGTCGACGTATCACTCCACGTATCCCAGCGGTCAATCGCCTCTGTCGTCTCTGTCCATGATTCGTCCAAAGAAGTCACTTCAATAGTGTTCTTATTCGCCTTCGACGCGTTATTGTTATAAGACGGCACATACCAGCCATCCTCATAGACCAGATGGTCCTTATCGACCTTCTCTTTAATTAAATAGGAATAGGTCTGTCCGAAATAAACCTTTCCGTCCGTATCCGCATACGGCTGGAGCTGAGCCGCCGTTACCTTTTTACCGGCAATCTCATAAGTATGGTCTGGATTTAAATTGTTAAGCTCTACATATTCAGTATATGTAAAAAACTCATGGTCGTCCCCATCTTTGTTCGTCACATACACTTCCTGTGTCCATACAGTCGTCCCGTCCGCCTGTATCAGCTCAGTACATTTCTCGTTATCCTCATCGATATACTTTACCTTCCTGGCGCTTTCGACCTTTGAGCCGTCGTAGGCCTCCAGCGCATACTCCACCCCCGTATCCTGATCCACGCCGTAGACCGTAAAAGGCACCGGATCCTTGTGGGGCGCGTTCGCCGGCCATACCTTTTTTACCGTGATTGGGATCAGCTTTGCCTCCTCCACGATCTGGTTCCAGAGGACAAAGCGCGGCGGTTTGCTGTTTCCGGCTTTGGCAATCGTCGCCTCCGGAGTCTGGTTCGCCGCCTCCTCCGCTTCTACCGTAACCACGCCGTTCGAGGCAACCTTAATAAGCCAGCTCTTGTCCGGCGCGATCAGTTTGGGATCGCTTCCGGTCACCTGGTTGTTGTATGCGGCGACACTTTCTGAACGCTCCGTAAGCACGTACGTCTTGCCGAGTTCAAAAACGGCGTTATTCTCCTTATCCAGGTATGAAATGCTAAACTCCCCATTTTCGTCCGTAGTCAAATATCCGTTCCCATCCGCGCTTGCCGGTTTAATCTGGGTCGTCTTGTCCTCTTTCGTCAGCTTGAATTGAATCCCCTTAACCGGATTTATCGGAACGCCGGCGTCGTCTTCTTCCATCACCGCCTTTTCCTTCATGCGTCCCAATAGGAAGCTGGTCCCGCTGCCCAGGACCGGTGACGTTGAAATCGTATTGACGGTCTCCCCGTCATTCGTCACGGTGACGTCGCTGTTTGTAGGCATGGCGCCGGCGTAAATCGTCTCGTCATCCAAATCCACGGTAAATGTCCTGCTGTACATTTCGCCCGCCGTCAGCCTGGGGTTTTGATTTCCAAGACTCCAGCTTGCCGACCCCGCAGATGTCGAAAGCGCACCGTCGCCGCTGCCGTCCGCCGGCGCGCTGGCGCTCAGCGTTTCATATAAGCCGTCGGCAACCGTCAGGCTGTCGGAAATATAATAGCCGATGGCGTCCCTGATGACCTCCTCCAGGGTCTTGACGCCCTCGTCCAGGGATTCCGATGTGTTGCGGACGCCAAAGATCGTATTCGGGGAAGTCGCGACATTGCTGACTGTGGTGCCGGTTATATGATCTGTAGAGAGCGCGTAGACCCGGGCAAGAGAATGAAGCTGGTCGGCTGTAGCGAAATCACCCGTGCGCCGGAGGCTGCTGCCCTTCAGAGCCTGATGGAAGTCCGAAAGCCATACCACGATGGGGATCCGATTATGGATTCTGGAATCCTGCGCCATGGCCAGCGCGTTTCCAAGGCCGACCGCGTATTTCGTCACGCCGGTATTGTAGGTTGCCAGGTACTCCTCCGCCTGTTGATATGAAATCAGCGCCGTTTCCGTCCTCCTCGAATCGCCCGTTGAGGTGCCGCCGAAATAAACTTTAATGTCATATCCCTCTTTCCCGGACAACAGCGTTTTCACCGCATCCAGCAGCATGACGCGCGTGACCTGAACCTCGCTCATCCGCACGCCGTGGGTCGTTCGGGTGCCGGAGTACATGGATGCGCTGTCATCATAGATGAAAATGAAATCCAGCGGCTCCTTCTCTTTCATCCCCTGAAAATACTTCAGCCTATAGGTAATTTGGTTCGTCAACGGGTCGTAGGACGCATCCTTCCAGACCTTATAAAGGCCACTGTTTTGTTCCCCGGAGACATAGGATCCCATGCCGGCCAGCTGTTCATCCGTAGGCGTGACCCGCATTTCCGGAAGCTTGATCTCATATCCCGCAGCCTTCAGGATGAGATCCCAGTCCATCTTGGTTTTGTTGTTCCTGAGGCTGGCTCCACCCTCATCAATATTATTGACAACATAGGTATGGCCGTTGTATCCCACCTCTTTGTAGATCTTGCCGTATCCGGAACCGGATGAAAGCGCGTATACGAAACAGGTTCCATCCTCAGTTCCACGATTCGAAAGATTATACGTCACGCCTTCCACGGTAACGCGGGATCCGTTTGCCTGCGTCGCTTCCACCTGGGCGTCTGTAACCGGCATGCTTATCGCCCTGCCGTTTTTCATCGTAATGCGGAGCGTTTCGTCGGTATGGAAAGGCTTGAGGCTGATCAGGATCCATTCTTCTGTTTCTTCAGGCTCCCCATCCTCAGCATTTCGTTCCGCGGCGTTTGAGGCAAGAACATATACCTTTTCTACCGCGATAAGAGACGGGTCGGAAAAGGATACGGTTTCGATATCTTTCGCATTTATGTCCGCCATTCCGAGATCCCGGAGCAGTTCGCTCAGCACAAAGGTAGTGCCTCCCGGATAGGAGAAGGTGTTTCCGCCCCAGTGGAAGTCCACCGTATAGCCCACCACATAGGTGGAGAAGCTGTCCGCCTGGAACTTTACCGTATCTTCGCGCACCGAGACGCCGGACACTTCCGTCCAGCTTCCGTCTTCTCCGATGTGATAGACTGCTATCTTTTCGGATGAAATCCCGGCAATCTCCAGGCTTCGGATATAGACGTCCACCGGCCCGTTCTCCGGCTGGATCTCCTCGCCGCCGCTTACAAGCGTGATGTCGATGGCGTGGAGGATCTCAAAGCGGCCCTCTTTGATGGCCTCCCCCGCCTCGGAGGAAGCGCTTCCGACCAGCGTCGGAGTCTGCTCATCCAAAGAAGGGATCTCCTCCGATGAAGACGCCCGGAGTTCGGTGTTCTCCGGCAGCCGCCCGGATATGAAAACCTGCGCGCCGTCCGCAGAGGCGCTCTTGTCCAGGGCGACGATCCGGTCCCCCTGGGATTCCCCTTCCGCCTCATGGCCTTCGGAGTTCTCCCCGGAGACTTCCGTCCCGGATTCCCCGGCAGCTTCGGAAACTTCGTTTCCGCTGTCCTCGCTCCCAGCGGCCGCGCTTCCGCTGTCTTCCGCGCCGGATTCCGCTTTTTCCTCGCCGGATTCGACGGAAAAGCCGAAGGTGGCGTAAACTTTTTCCGCTGAAAAAGCTGTCATAACAATAAGCAGCACGGCTAATAATACTGTCTGGATTCCTTTCGTTACTTCTTTTTTCATTTTACACCATCCTGTCACGATTCAATCTTGTAGTTTTTATATAACCGTTTCCTTATTCATCTCGCTATTGGCAAGCAATATGCTTTATTCTTATTTTATATACATCTCTGTTCATTATAGAATTTCCATGTTCTTTCGTCAAGCCTCCCCCTGCTTATATAATTAGTATCTTTTTAATATTGTTCGGGAAAGCTGTCCTCCCTTTGGCGGCAAGGGTCCGCCGCCATCATTCATGCCGGCTGTAAACTCGCTGTACGGTGGTATGGCTCTCTCCAATGCGGCACTTTCTCCCGGCGGAAAATCTGAAAGCCTATTTTTCATCTTTTACCACCTTGCTTTTTTAAAATTCTCCCTGGGGGACAAAGCACTGCCGGAAAGTGGGCGCATTTTCCCATGTCTGTCTCTTGAAATGTGCGGATTTGATAAGCGAATGTTAAAGAGTAAGCAGGGTGACTGCCCGGATTGAAAAAGTTTGCAGCGGCGCAAAAAACACGAAGCACGGCGCGATGTGTATGATCTTAATTTCGTGGCGCCAACCGCAGAATGTCAGTATTTCAGAATTCTATCTTCTTTTCCAGATCATAAATTCATCCACAGCTATTATAAAGATATTTATACTCCCCGTCAACTTCTGCTCTATAATTCATCTTTTTTTCACAATATATTTTATGCCGGAGCAGCGCCATGACTTCTTTTTCATCCTTGACAGCCTCCCCCCTTCCATGCTATTCTCTTAGCTGCTAATGGCTCTGGAGAAGCCCGAAAGGGGGCCGAAGGTGTAAGGCGCAATGGCGCCGATCTCTCAGGCAAAAGGACAGAGTGGAAGAGACGCAGCGATCTTTGGAGCCGGAACCGCAAGGTTTCCGGCTTTTTCTTTTCCCGGCAATGCCCACCCCTTCGCGCTTCCCGATATTTCTAACTATGGGGGAAATGAAAACAATGGACACGCTCAACACTATCGTAAATGCCGTCAACGGGATCCTCTGGGACAAAAACCTGCTCCTTTTCCTGCTGGTCGGCACAGGCATCTTTTTTACCATCCGGACAAATTTTGTACAGGTCCGGAAGTTCAGGTCTGCTTTCGGGCGGGTCTTCGGCAATCTCACCCTCCGCGGAGACAAGGCCGGCAAGGAAGGTATGAGCTCCTTCCAGGCCTTGACGACGGCCATCGCGGCCCAGGTCGGCACCGGCAACATTGCCGGCTGCGCGACGGCGCTGGTCTCCGGCGGGCCGGGCGCGATCTTCTGGATGTGGGTTTCCGCTTTCTTCGGGATGGCGACGATCTACGGCGAGGCGGTCCTCGCCCAGAAGACCAAAACCCGCGACGAGGCGGGGCACGTCACCGGGGGGCCGGTTTACTATATCCGCGAAGCTTTCAAGGGCAATCTCGGCAAATACATGGCGATCTTCTTCTCCGTCGCGATCGTCCTGGCCCTCGGCTTCATGGGCAATATGGTGCAGTCCAATTCCATCAGCGAGGCCTTCCTCACCGCTTTCGGGGTTCCGAAATTCATTATGGGCGTTATCTGCGCGCTGATTGCAGGATTCATTTTCATCGGCGGCGTATCCCGCATCGCGGCTTTCACCGAAAAGGTCGTCCCGATCATGGCCGTCCTCTACATCATCGGCAGCATCATCCTTCTCATCATCAATATCCGGAACCTGCCCGGCGCGATCGCTTCCATCTTTATCGGGGCTTTCAATCCCCAGGCGCTGGGCGGCGCGGCGGCCGGCATCACGGTTCGGGAGGCCCTGCGCTTCGGCGTCGCCCGGGGACTCTTCTCCAATGAGGCCGGTATGGGCTCCACCCCGCACGCGCACGCGATGGCCAAAGTCGATGAGCCGGGGCACCAGGGCGAGACCGCCATGGTCGGCGTCTTCATCGATACCTTCATCGTTCTCAACATGACCGCGCTGGTCATCCTCTCTTCGGGCCTGCTCGGCACGGAGGGTCTGACCGGGACGGCGCTCGCCCAGGCGGCCTTCGCGACCGGTTTCGGGAGCTTCGGGGCCATGTTCGTCGCGGTCTGCCTGCTCTTCTTCGCGTTTTCGACGATTATCGGCTGGTATTTCTTCGGCCAGGCCAACGTGAAGGTGCTGTTCGGCAACAAAGGCGTCCTTCCCTACACGATCATCGTAGTCGTCTTCATCCTTCTGGGTTCGCTCATGAAGGTTGAGATCGTCTGGAACGCTTCCGATATGTTCAACGGCCTCATGGTCATCCCCAACCTCCTGGCAGTGCTGGCACTGTCCGGGCTGGTGGTGAAGGAGGCAAAAAAATAAAATGCCTCCCGGCATGCTCCGCATGCTGATACTCCTTATCGCGCAAGAAGGCCGGACCGCAAACAGCGGCCCGGCCTTCTTGTATGTCGGCGTTCTTAATTGCTCCCGCCCGTCGGGATATAGGGAATCAAGGCTCCGGCGACGCCGCTGATGGGCATGGTCTGGAGCCAGACTTCTCCCGGCCCGGTCAATACCGTGTTGAACAGCCCCTCTCCTCCGAAGAGGACGTTGGAAACGCCCTTGATGGACTGGACGTCCATGGAGACGCCCTCCGTGAAGCCCGCCACATTCCCGGTATCGACTACGATCTTCTGTCCGCTCTTCAGCTGGTACTTGACCAGTTCCCCGTCGATCTCGACGAAGGCGAGCCCCCGGCCTTCCAGCTTCTGCATGATGAAGCCCTCGCCTCCGAAGAAGCCGGCCCCAAGCTTTTTCCTGAAATGCACGCTGAGCTTCACGCCCTCCTCGCTGGCGAGAAACGCGGATTTCTGGAAGATCCAGGGACCCGCGGAGAGGTCGACGACTTCAATACGGCCCGGAAAGCTGGAGCCGAAAGTGATCATGCCGGGTCCGCCCTTCGCGGTATAGATATTCTGGAAGATCCGCTCCCCGGAAAAAAGACGGCCCAGGCCGCCGGAGCCTGTGGTTTTCATTTCCATATTCGGGGACATCCAGACCATGGAGCCCCCCTCGGTGATCATGCTCTCGTTAGCGCCCAGATGACATTCGACGACAGGAAACGGGGTTCCCTTGATTTGATATTCCATCATCATTCCTCCTTTTTGCATCATATAAACACCTCCGCAATCCCGGCTTATAATCTTTCATTTTATGACCTGTGAGATCGGATGTGTTCACAATTATCCTTTCTTTCGAAAAAATTTTAACATATCTGCTTCTATTTTACAATAATGATCCTTTCCCCCAGGCAGCAAGTCTGATTCAGCTCCGGGTCCCGGCAGAACCCCCCGCAGCCCGGCTCCCTGATATGCGTCCGGACAGTTTATTGCGCCTGTTTTCGCAAAATTCGAGTGGAAACTGCCTGTTCCCCTCCCGCTCCGCAAGGCCTGACGCGGCCGGACTTTCCGCCAATATAGACGCAAATCCGCATTTGTGGTAAAATAATAAGAAACATGGCCCTGAAGATACGCCGCCTGAATACCCTGCCGGGAGCAAAGCCTGCCGATAAAGAGTTTGCCGGATTCAGCGATCGCTGAAAACCCGGCCGCCGGCCTTTCAGAGGGTATCAGAGCTCGAAGCCGGGATTCCCCGGCATGGAGGTTTTTATGAAGGAAATTGATAACGTAACCATCATCGGTATGGGAGCCCTCGGCACCCTCTTCGCCTATGAGATCCAGGAAAAAATCGGCCGCGGCAAGGTCGCCTTTCTCATGGACCGGAAACGCTATGAAAAAAACAGCCAGGCTGTCTACAAAGTCAACGGGACGCCGATTGATTTCCGAATCCTGACGCCCGAGAACGCCTCCCCGGCAAGCCTTATCATCGTAGCGGTCAAGGCGACCGGCCTTATGGAGGCGCTGGACACGATGGCTCCGGCTGTCGGCCCGGATACGATCATCATCTCCGCCGTCAACGGCGTCGTCAGCGAGGACATCCTGGCCGAACGCTTCGGAGCGGACAAAGTAATCCACGCCGTCGCCCAGGGCATGGACGCGGCCTTCTTCAATCACAGTCTCACTTTCCGCAATCCCGGCACCTTCTGTCTGGGGATCCTGGATCCCGCGATGCAGGAAAAGCTTGATATCCTCGCTGATTTTTTCAGGCGCATTTCATTTCCCCACAGCCTGGAAATGGACATCCGCCGGCGAATCTGGAGCAAATTCATGCTGAACGTCGGCGTCAACCAGGTCTGCATGGTTCTTGAGACCGGTTACGGCGGAATCTCGGCGGAAGGCAGCCTTCCCCGGGCCCTTATGGTCTCCGCGATGCGCGAGGCCATGCTGGCCGCCGAAGCGGAGGGCGTTCATCTCACCGAGCAGGATCTGGAAGGTTATGTCAGCCTGATGGCCTCCCTCTCCCCGGATTCCATGCCCTCCATGGCCCAGGACCGGATCAACCGCAAGCGCTCCGAGGTGGAGCTTTTTGCCGGAACCGTCCGGCGGATCGCCGCTGAGCACGGCTTCCTGGTCCCGGTCAACGACTACCTCTACGAGATGGTCCAAAAGATCGAGGCGGAATACCCGATCTGACCGGGCCGCCGCGCCTTTCATTTTCTTCTGTTTCCGAATCCCGGCCGGAAAGTGAAATCTTTGTGAACCGGTCCTTTGGGCCCCTTTTCTAATATTTCTCTAATTTTCTCCTTTCATAATAAGGCCATCTTATTTGAAAGGAGCTTTCAATATGACCGCCAAAACAAACCATATCGCTCTCATCCCGGCCTACGAGCCGGAACCCCTCCTCATCGGGCTGGTCGAAAAGCTCGCGGAGAAAGGTTTTTCAATCGTCGTCGTGGATGACGGCAGCGGGCCGGATTACAGGACTGTTTTTGAAAGTATCGCCCCCTTCGCCCGCGTCCTCACCCATCCGGTCAACCAGGGCAAGGGCCGGGCGCTCAAGACCGCTTTCAACTATATTCTGCAGGCTTATGACGATCCTTCCATCGTCGTGACGGTCGATGCGGACGGCCAGCACAGCGTAAAAGACGCGCTTATGCTCTGCGAAACCGCCGAAAAGCATCCGGATTCGCTGGTTCTGGGCAGCCGGAAAATGAAGGGCAGAATTCCCTTAAGGAGCCGTTTCGGCAACGCCTCTACCCGCCTCGTCTACCGCCTGACTACCGGCCTTCGCGTCTACGACACCCAGACCGGGCTTCGGGCCTTCTCCCTGGAGCTGATCCCCCGGATGCTGGAAATCCCCGGGGCCAGATACGAATACGAGATGAACGTCCTCCTTGCTTTCGCGAAGAACCACGTCCCGATCCTGGAGGAAGAGATCGAGACGATCTACCTTGACAACAATTCCGCCTCGCATTTTGACGCGGTCAGGGATTCCTGCCGGATCTACAAGGAGATCCTGAAGTTCTCGGCCTCTTCCCTCGCCGGCTTTGCGGTGGACTATTCGCTCTACAGCCTGCTGCTTTTTTCCGGGGCCAGCCTTGCCGCCGCAAACGTCTTCGCGAGAGCGGTCAGCGCCTCGGTCAACTACACGCTCAACCGCAAGTTCGTCTTCCGGAGCAAGGCCGGCGTCGCGCGCTCCGCTGCCTCTTATTTTCTCCTGGCCGCGGGCATCCTGGCCGGCAACACCTGTCTCCTCAGCCTCCTCGTCAACACTCTCGGAGTCCATCAGCTGGCAGCCAAGCTGCTGACGGAGATCGCGTTCTTCATTTTCAGCTGGTTCATTCAAAAGTTTTTTGTATTCAGAAGAAAGGAGACCTATGAAACCTGCAGCGCTTTCCCAAACCCGGCCCATACCGCAGATCAGCTTGCCTGATTACCCTCTTCTTATCCTCAAGGGAGCCGTCGTGGGCACCGGGGCGATCCTGCCGGGGATCAGCGGGGGCGTCCTCTGCGCAGCCTTCGGCGTCTACGAGCCGATGATGGAGCTTCTGGCCCATCCGGCCAAAGCTTTCCCAAAATATTACCGGATGTTTATCCCCTTCCTCATCGGCTGGGCCGCCGGCTTCGTTCTCCTGGCCCGTTTTGTGGAGACGCTTTTTTCCGCATCCTCCCAAGTTGCGCTCATGCTCTTTGCGGGTCTCATCCTGGGAACGATTCCGGAGCTTTTAAAGAAGAGCGCCGAGGGCAGCGGCCGGAAAAGCCCTACCCCCATGATCGCTTCCCTTGCCCTCTTCTTCCTTCTCTTTGAGCTTCTTTCCGGCAGCGGAAGCCTGAGCGTCAGCCCAAACAGCCTCTCCTATGTCTTCTGCGGCCTTGTGTGGGGGCTCAGCCTGGTCATCCCGGGGCTAAGCTCCTCTTCCATCCTGATCTACCTGGGACTCTACGAGCCGATGACCGCCGGGATCGCGGATCTTGATTTTTCTGTCATCCTCCCGCTTCTTGCCGGGCTCCTCCTGACCGCGGCCCTGACCGCAAGACTGGTCAGCTTCCTCTTTGAGCACCATTATTCCCTGGTTTCCGGGGCCGTCATCGGAATCATGCTGGCTTCCACCCTGATGATCCTGCCGACCGGCTTTGATTCCCTGCTTTCCGGACTCCTCTCCCTCACGCTTTTCGCGGCCGGATTTGCCGCAGCCCGCGGAATGGATATCGCGCGGAGCCGCCGGGACGGCGCGCCCTGCGCCTCCTGCAGCGCGTAATACAGGTTGCTTGTCTCCCCGCCGGGGAAAAAGCATTGCGAAGGCCGGCTTGCGCCTCCCGCAATGCTTTTTTTTGACTTCTTCAGCTCCCGGACCCCGGGCAATAAATCATTCGCTCCAAATTATTAAGAAGCGCGATTGCAAAATCTGGATAATCATGCGATAATAGACTCGTTTGACTAATCCCTTTTATAATGAGACCTGATGATGTCCCCGCCGGGCCTTAGACGGCCTGCCCATACAGACAGCCAGGGACTCTTGACGCCTTATCCAAAGCAGCAATCTGACAAACAATCACAACAAGCACAAGAACACGGAGAACGATGATGGAACGATACGAGTTTTCAGCCGAGACGCGGCGCCTTCTTGAGAACATGCAGGTGCCTTTTGCCATATACCAGCTGATCGACCAGAGGGTCACGCCTCTGATCCTTTCTGACGGTCTCTGCAAAATGTTCGGCTATGAAGACCGAAGCGCGGCCTACCATGACATGGAGTATTCCGTTTTCCAATATGAGCATCCCGAAGACGCCGCCAGAGTCGCGGACGTCTCTCTTCGCTTCGCGCTGGAAAACGGAACCTACGAGGTCGTATACCGGGCGAGCCGGAAGGGAAGCCGCGATTACCACATCATCCACGCCAAAGGCGAGCATTTTTATACCGATACCGGAGTAAAACTCGCGCAGATCTGGTACATGGACGAAGGCCCTTACACCGGGGACCCTGCCTCCTCCCGCAGCCTCTCCGCCTCCCTCTCCGACTCGCTCCACAGGGAAAGCCTGGTCCGCATCAACTACTTCGACCATCTCACCGGCCTGCCGGGCATGACCTACTTCTTCGAGCTGGCGGAAGCCGGACGAAACTCGATCTACAAAAAAGGGGGAGAGGCCGTCCTTCTGTACATCGATCTTTGCGGCATGAAATACTTCAACATTAAGAACGGCTTCTCCGAAGGGGACGTGCTGATCCGGAATTTCGCGCTTCTGCTCTCCGACCTCTTTAAAAATGAAAACTGCTGCCGCGTCGGCGGGGACCATTTCGCCGTCTACACGGAAGCGGAGGGACACGACGCGGCCCTTGAAGAAATGTTCGAGAAAGCTGACCTTCTAAACGACGGCAATACGCTCCCGGTCCATGTAGGGATCTACTACCCCTGGCCGGAGGAGGTTCCTGCCGGCACGGCTTTCGACCGGGCCAAGATGACCTGCGACGCCCTCATCCATACCTACGAATCCGCAGCCAACTACTACACGCCGGCCCTGACCGAGGACGTGGAGCAAAGACAGTACATCCTCAGCAACCTGGACCGGGCCCTCCGGGAAAAATGGATCCAAGTCTATTACCAGCCAATCGTGCGGGCGGTGACCGGCAAGATCTCCGATGAAGAGGCGCTGGCCAGGTGGATCGATCCCGTAAAGGGCTTTCTTTCCCCGGCCCAGTTTATCCCCTACCTCGAAGACGCAGGCCTTATCTACAAGCTGGACCTTTATGTGCTGGAGCAGGTGCTGGATAACATCCGGATCTCGGAGGACGCCGGGATCACCATCGTCCCCCAGTCCATCAATCTCTCCCGGTCCGATTTTGACGCCTGCGATCTCGTTGAGGAAGTCAGGAAGAGAGTCGACGCCTACGGGGTCAGCCGGAATATGATTACCATCGAGATCACGGAAAGCGCGATCGGCAGCAATCTCGGCTTCATCAAAACCCAGGTCGAACGCTTTCAAAAGCTGGGCTTTGATGTCTGGATGGATGACTTTGGAAGCGGTTACTCCTCCATGGACGTCCTGCAGAGCGTCAAGTTCGATCTGGTGAAATTCGACATGAGCTTCATGAAGAAACTGGATGAAGGACTGAACGGCAAAATCATCCTGACGGAGCTCATGAAGCTGGCGACTTCTCTCGGCCTCGATACCGTCTGCGAGGGCGTAGAAACCGCGGAACAGGTACATTTCCTCCGGGAGATCGGATGCTCCAAGCTGCAGGGCTACTACTTCGACAAACCGATGCCCCTCTCAAAGATCCTGGAACGGTTTGAAATGAATACCCTGCTCCAATACGAGATCCAGGAGGAATCCGGCTATTACAGCAGTATCGGCCGCATCAATCTCTACGACCTTTCGGACATCGTAAAAGAAGATGACGACGCCTTCCAGAACACCTTCAGCACCCTCCCGGTAAGCATCCTGGAAATCTGCCGGGGCAGGGTCCGCTTCCCGAGAACCACGCCTTCCTTCCGGAAACTGATCCCGCGCCTCTTCCATATGGAACTGCCGGACGATGGCGAGGGATTTAAAAACTTCTCTTCCGCTCCCAAATCCATCCTTCTGGATTCGGTAAAAAAGTGCTGCCAGGATGGAAGCCAGATGTTTTTTAACGAGCTGCTGCCGGATGGAAGCGCCATCCACTATTTTATCAGGAAGATTGCCGTAAATCCGGTCAACGGATCTTCCGCTGCCGCGGTTGCGATTCTCTCCGTCTCGGAAGCGCAAAAGGAGGGAAGCTGACGACAGCCGGTTCAGGCAGAACTTCCTTCAACATCCCGCCCCTGCGGACAGGAAGCATTGCGGTTTTAAAGGCCGCTCAAATCCACTTTATCCGGAGGATGATCAGAAATGACCAACCATAAGAAACCTTTAGGAAAAAGCATCGCGTTTGGCTGCATCGTCTTTACCACGCTGCTCTGCCTGACCCTCAGCGCGCTGAACTTCTTTAATCTGAGAAACGCCCTCTACCAGCGCTACCAGTCCTACATCTCGGATATCCTGCGCTATGTGGAGAAACATATTGACCACGAGGATCTGAAAAACTGTATCGAGACCGGAGTCGAGAGCGAGACCTATAAGGAAACCCTGCTCTTCATGGACGGCATCATGGACAACTTCGATATCCACTACCTCTACGCCGGCAAGCCGCTGAACCTGAACGACCGCGGCAATTACATGAGCGTTTTTTGCGCGGAGGATTATTTCAACCGCTACGTGGACACGGAGGGAAACCTCTATCTGGGCTGGATCTCAGATGATGAATATGACGCCGAAACGATTAAGGAGCTGTTCGACATCATGGAACGCGAAGACATCAGCTTCTTTGTGGAAAAAACCGAATGGAGCACAGATTATACCGGCGCGCTGGCCCTGCGAGGCGAAGACGGAGAAGCCTACGCGTTCCTGGCGGTGGATGTGGACATCACGACGCTGTCTGAAAAGCTTTGGACCCAGGCCCTCGAAAACACGGCGGTCATCCTCGTCCTCGGCAGCCTGTTTACTTTCCTCTTCCTGCTCTGGGCCAGGAAAAGCATCTCAAATCCGATCCGGATGCTGGAAAAAGGCGTGGTCGCCTACGCGAAAAACAGCCACGGCCAGCACGACCTAAACGCCCTGAAATTCAACGCACCGGTCATCAGGACCGATAATGAGGTAAAATCCCTCTCGGCAGCGATCACAAAGATGACGGAAGACATGCAGGATTATGTTTCGGAGATACTCAGCGCCGAAGAAAAGACCCGGAACATGAAAGAACTGGCGGATGAGATGAGTGAGCTGGCCATCATCGACTCGCTCACCGGACTCTGGAACAAGACCGCCTTCAACCGCGAGGCCGAAAAACTGAATCAGGAGATTTCGGAACAAAAAAACCCGCATTTCGGCCTGGCTATGGTCGATCTTAATTTCCTGAAACGGATCAACGACACTTTCGGCCATGAAAAAGGAGACAAGGCGCTCCGCTCCCTGGCCCGCATCACCCGCACCATTTTTTCCTTTTCTTCCGTCTACCGCGTCGGAGGCGACGAGTTAATCGTGGTCCTCCAGGGTCAGGATTACGTTAAGAACGAGGCCCTGAAGAGCGTCTTTATCGCGAACACCGCAAGAACCTATATACCGGAAGAACCCTGGAAGCACGTGTCCGCCGCCATCGGCATCGCTCTTTTTGACCCCAAGGTTGACAACTGCACGCAGGATGTGCTGGAACGGGCCGACCGGGCCATGTACGCCATGAAGAAGGAAATGAAGGCCGAAAGAAGCGACTAGACACGGCAGGAACTACCGGATTCCTCCCGCAAAGATTGTTTTTTTCCGGCAGATGTGTTATGATTCAGGGAAATATGCGTGCCCAGGCCTGCGCCGCGCCATATGATAATCTATTTTTAAAAAGGAGAAACGCCATGAAATATTCTATGTTCTATCAGTCCCCCGGCGGCAACACGAAGCTGCTCGCGGATACTTTTGAAGCTTATTTAAAGGAAGCCGGCGCCGAAAAGGTGGAAAAGGCAGAAGACGCCGATCTCGTCTTCGTTGGCTTCTGGACCGAGCAGGGCGACGCGAACAAGGGCGTCCGGGAATATATGCGGACCCTCCGCGACCGCAAGGTTTTCCTCTTCGGCACCGCAGGCTTCGGCGACAGCCAGACCTATTTTGACGGGATCCTGGAGAAGGCCGAAGACAGCCTGACCGATTCCAATGAGATCGTCGGCCGCTTTATGTGCCAGGGCAAAATGCCCGAAGCCTTCCGCGACAAATACGAGGCGGACAAGAAGGAGATCGCCTATCAGGGCCCCCACTATGACCTCATGATCACGAACTTTGACAAGGCCCTCTCCCATCCGGATGAGACGGATCTTGAAAATGCAAAGAAGGCTGCCGCCGCAGCGGCCGCAAAATTCATCTGAAGGCTTCCGTAAACGCATAACCCCAAAAAAACAGAGGCTCCGCACCCTTCTCGAGTGCGAAGCCTCCTTTTTTCACTCGCGCAGCCGATGCGGCGCTCCCTGTCTTACAGCAGAGCCTTCACGCAGGCTTCCACATCCGCCATGGGAGCGGTCGGCTCAAAGCGGGCAACGACATTTCCTTCACGGTCGACGATGAATTTCGTGAAGTTCCATTTGATGTCCGCCTTCTTGTCCCAATCCGGATCCGCTTCCCCGAGCAGCTTCTCCAGGATCCCCTTCAGCTCATGGTCGCCGAAGCCCTCAAAGCCCTTCTGGGACTTCAGATAGGTGTAAAGGGGCAGTTCATTTTCCCCGTTCACGTCCGACTTCTTCATCTGCGGGAACGTGGTGTTGAAATGCATCGTGCAGAATTCATGGATCTCGTCGTCGCTTCCGGGCGCCTGGCCGCCGAACTGATTGCATGGAATGTCGAAAATCTCCAGCCCCTTGTCATGGTAATCCCTGTACATCTGCTCGATCGGCGCGTAATGCGGCGTAAAACCGCAGCCCGTAGCGGTATTGACGATCATGAGAACCTTGCCCTTGTAGTCGGCCAGGTTCACGGCTGCGCCTTTTCTGTCCGTCAATGTGTAATCATAGATCATGTTTTCAATCCTCCTTTCAGATTGCCTGATAAAATTCCGGCCGCGGCCGGTCTGACTCCTACATTATAACATGCCCTTTAACCCTTCGCATCTAAAAAAGCGCGCCGCAGACAAAAGTTCAGGATTTTATCATAGATTTTCCTTCTTGCGGCAGCTGCCGCTTTTCCGACGGCGCGGCTGACGCCGCGCTGTCGGAATACTGCCTGCCGAAACCGCGATAAGAGGCCTTCCGATATAGCCCTTCAGGGAACCTTCCCTGCCGGACTGGCTGCCCGGGTGAAATATCCTCACGCTATTCCTGATTTACCCGGTCCATATACGCCATCCAGCTGAGGATCGTATCGAGAGCCAGCTTCGGATTCCCGACATTGCAGTGGTCTCCGGCCTCCTGGCTGCTCTTCAGCTCAACATAGGTGAGCGAGTGGGTATTGGTCAAGAGGTCCAGCTCCCTGCCCGCCAGCGTCCTGTCGATCATAATATCCCGGTCTGCCCCGAGGATAAGCATGTCCTGGTTCACCAGCTTCGCGCAGTTCCTCAAATCAAAATTTTCAATCAGATGTCCCAGCTCCGATACTTTTTCGACTCCGTAACTGCGGCACATATCGCTGATCGTCAGCGCGCCGAGATCACCTTTTTTCCGCATCGACTCAAATTTTCTATCGATGAGGCCGTCGCCCTTCATTTTCAAAAGGTTTTTCAGCAGCTTAACCGTCTGCTCCCCCATCTGGCCGGCAAAAACATCCCAGGTTCCCGGATAGACCGACCAGGCGACTACCCGGCTGATCCGCTTGTCAAAAGCCGCGGCCCGCGGAGCAAAGTAACCGCCGAGGGAAATCCCGATGATCGCGGCGTCATGAAGGTCATACTTCTCCGTAATGGCTTTCGTCGTCTTTTCCCACTGCCAGGTAAACGGGCAGTTCTGGTTTCGGATCACCTCACCCTGTCCGGGACCCTCATAGAGGTAGACTTCATAGCCATTTTCCCGCAAATAGAGCATGGGGAAGAAAAACTCTTCCATATAGGAGTCGTTTCCGCCATGCATCAGGATCAGGCCTTTTGCTTTTCCTTCCGGAAGGCAATGGAGGATCGGAAGCGAGGTCTTCTTATTGTATTTCGCCCGGAGCCTCTCCACGATCGGAGTCCCGCCCTCAAAATAATCTCCGAAATATTCATAGAAAAGATTCCTTGCCCGCCTGTAATTGGGAAGCTTATCCGGATCCGAATAGGATGTGTAGAAATCCGCCATACGGTAATAAGCGATCGCGTTCTCCATGCGGTCTTCGCTCTCTGCTTTCTCTCCCAGCTTAAGAAGCTCCTCCTTCCAGTCGTTAAAATCCCTTATATTACAGCCGATCGCCCTGATCTCGTCGAGATCGCCGCCGCTCCAGTTGACGGTGCGGCAGAGCTGGTAATTAAAATGCTCCTCTCCGCTTAAACGGTACATGCCCTTCTTAAACGTGATGGGCGTACGAATATCATACCTATTCATATTCTTTGCTCCTCTGCCACCTACGATCCCGCTATGCGTTCCCTGCGTTTACACTGTCATTATATTCCTTATACGGCATGCTTTCAAAGCTCATTCATTCCCTTCCTCTTTCAGGGAACGGCTGTTTTCAAGGACGCCGGTTCTCTGTCGATATAATATGGCTTTTTCCTTGCCTTTTCCTATGCGCTCATAGTATGATAATAAGTAACGGTTACGCCATAAGCACGGCGGAACCTGCTTCTTCGAATCCTTTCCGGGAAATAAAATTCAATCCGCAGGCTGAGTCTTACGGAAATTATAAATGAGTCAGGAGATCAACATGGGCATATTACATGATTATTTAAGCCAGATTGCTCCGGAAGCGGACAATGACCAGCCTTCCTACTACCAAACCGCCCTTACGGCCTGCGAATGGATACTCGTCGTTTATTTTATACTGTTCTTTCTTATTGCCTCCCTGCACTTCCGCCATCCGGAGCTGCTTCCTGCCGTCATGGCCGCGGCCACTCTTTTCTGCCGCTATCACGTGGCGGCTTTCCCCCTCAGAAGAAACCTTTTCTTCTATTCAGCCATTAACCTGATCTGGTGCGCCTGGTTTGTCATGACCTACGGATGGAACAGCGGAGGACAGCATTTTCTGATCCCGATTCTCATCCTGATCTTCTTCAACATCTATGATCCGCCGATCCTCAAGATTCTTTATTTTATCCTGCTGATCATTTTTCGGCTGGGTCTCTTTGTGTTCTCTCTTTCCTACGCTTCATCTATTCAGCTGGATATCTTCACCAGTATCCTTTTCCAGTTTTTCAACAGTCTCACCTTCTTCCTGCTCCTGGCCTGCCTCTGCATCATCTTCAGCAGCAGCATCCAGGATACGGAGAGAAAACTCCGCATTGACAATTACGAACTCCACCTAGCGGCCGGTACGGATCCGCTTACGCATCTCCCCAACCGCCGGGCCCTTCTGGACACGATCGGAACCTTCCGGGAGAAATCGCCTTCCGATATCTTCTGCGTGGCGATCGCGGATATCGACCACTTCAAGCATATCAACGACACCTACGGGCATAACTGCGGCGATTATACGCTGAGACAATTAGGAGAATGCTTTCTGAAAGACGCCCGCGCGAATCACTATCACGTCTGCCGCTGGGGCGGAGAAGAGTTCTGCTTCTTCCTTCCGGGAACCAATATCGATAACGCAGGCTGCCTCATGCATGAGCTGTGCCAGACGGTCCGCAAGATGCCTCTTTCTTTCGAGGATGTTAATTATTCCATCACGATCACCATAGGCGTCGAGGAAAACGATTTCTCCTCCTCCCTGGACCGCATTCTGGCGGAAGCCGACGCGAAGCTCTACTCCGGAAAACGCGCCGGAAGGGACCGGGTCGTTTTTTAAGGGTCTTCCGGAACCAGAAGCGCCCCGCGCCAGGCCCTGATCAGCCTCTCCTCGCTCCAGGCGGCGTTAGCCGGAGAAGTAGAAGGCAGGCAGATACAATCCCGCCCCAGCAAGGGGGCCATATATTTCTGATAAAGCTTAAAAGCCGTCCGCCCGTTGGCGCAGATCCGACGGATATCCGCAGCCGCGAGGATCAAAGAGAGGTCATTGGGAACAGCATTCCGGATGCTTGAATCAGACGACCCCTCTATATCGCAGGAGGCGATGACATCCCAGGCCGCGATCCCGTGCCTCAAAAGAAAGGCCTTCTTTTCCGGAATGCCGGAAGGCAGCTCGTCTTCAAATACCGCTGCCAGAACCCTCCAATAGCGGTTTTGCGGATGTCCGTAGAAAAAACCCGTTTCCCGGGACTTGACGGAAGGAAAACTCCCGAGAATGAGAATCGAAGAGCTGCTGTCATAGACAGGAGGAATGGGGTGGATCTGATGTCCTCTTTCAGCCATGTCACTGCCTCAGAAAGATCACATTTCTCCGGTTTCCGCCCTCCGAAAAGTACATGGGGATCCGATCGGGCCTAACCGTGTTGACGCCCGAAACAACACTCCCCTCTTCGGACACGACCGCCATCTGCACTACAGCCTCCTGATCCCCGACTGTAAGCTTCATCTCATGGGCGGCGTCATACCGCACCTCAACGCTGCCGACCGGGGGAAGATCGCCGCTCAGGAATACGTAGCTTCCGCTCTGCTCTCCTTCCGGAAGTCCCAGAAGGGCCGCAAGCTCGCTGTTGAAATCTATGACGACCGTTTCCCCGTCTCCGTTAAAAGTCATGCTCCCGCAGTCAGACACAAAAGTACCCTCATGGTTTTCCGGCGCCGGCGTATCCGGCTCGTAAGGCCGGTTTCCTGTATCAGCGCAGCCGTAAGAAAAAAACAGCGCTGTAAAAAGAACAGCCGCTGCCAATCCTCTGCACATCTTCTTCAATTTCCTACCTCCTTTCAAAAGGGCGAATCTTCTTTCTATATAATTATACATTATATTGAAAGAAATGTCTCCCCTCAGAAAGAAACAAGCTCCTTTTTTCTGTTATTTTCCCGCTCCATAGCATAATATCTCTCAAGCTTCGGACGGGCCGCCTCGTAATATTTTTGAAGCTTTGCGTCAAACTGGGTCCCCATCCCATCCAAAATGATCTCGTTCGCCTTCTCAAAGGAATAAGCTTCCTTGTAAACCCTCTTACTTACCAGCGCGTCATAGACGTCCGCGACAGCCATAATCCTCGCCTCCAGAGGAATCTCATCACCCTTAAGCCCCTCCGGGTAGCCGCTGCCATCCATGCGTTCGTGGTGATAATGCGCCACATTCTCGGCAATGCGGCAAAATTCCTCATCCGTACCGTTCAGGATGTCATGGAGGATCCGAGCCCCCTCCGCAGGGTGTTTTTTCATTTTCTCATATTCTTCCGACGTATAAAGACCCGGTTTCCGCAGGATGACATCATCCACGGCAATCTTGCCGACATCGTGCAGGGGAGCGGCCTTAATAATGTTTTCACAAAAATCTTCCGTAATCCCAAAAGCCCCCTCTTCCTTCATGGCCTCTACCAGAAAACGCACCCCCATACTGGTCCTGCGGATATGCCCTCCGGTAGAATTATCCCGGCTTTCGACCATGGTCGCCATCCCCATCACCAGGCGGGCGTTCAGATGGGTCTGCACTTCCGCCAGCTTTTTCGTGGAGGCTTCGTAGTAATATCTTCTGAAACGGCTCCTGTTGATCACATGGCTGGTAAGGAGCCCTGCCATGGAAAAAATGAAGAGATTCATCAGTCCCCAGTTGTATACGGGAGGGTCGATCACCCCTCTGCCAAGGACGCAGTACGCGGCTATTGTAATTCCCAGGGTAAGGATCACGCGAATGGAAGGATCGATGAAGCAGTTGGGAATAATCACAACCATTGCGATCATGGTCGCGGTCCTGTCAAAAGGCTGGAAAACCGCGATTCCGATGCCCACCATGAGGATGGACAGCGTAAGGAGATACTTGACCGGGTGAAGCAGCCAGGGAAAACGCTTTACAAGAAAAACCGAACAAAACCAGGTAATGGCCGCACAGATAAGCCCCCCTGCATAGGCCGGCCTGCATTTGGCGTAGGCCTCCAGAAAAAGAGACAGAATGAGGCTCAGGATCCAGAAAAGGCCGATAGATACTGACCAGTACACAATAGCGACCCGATTCATTTCCTCTATATGCTTCCGCACCTGCTGATAGTTATACCGCCCGAGCCCGGCGTAAAATAGTTCATTATAGATTCGGGAAAATACGCGCATCGCCGTCCCCCTTTCCGGATGATTAACCCCCGCCGTTTAATCATAAGCGCCTTACAGTAACGTTAATTTTTTTATGTTATACATCAAAACACTTAATTCCACAAGAGGTTACCATGTAAAATGAAGAGCTTTTGGGGCAATTCTGCGGGATTTACGGCATAAGGCAGCCGTATCTTCCTTTTGCTTAAGAATTCCTCCGGGTTGCGCGGGTCTGCGCCGCTAATAACATATGCCGCGGCGCCAACCGCGGCATATCCATTTTTATCTTCTCAAATACAAGCGCATCATATAGTATACGGACAGACATAATAACAGCCCGAAAGAATAAAAGGCTTTGTTTCTAAGCGCAAACCTCCGGACCTTATCCGTGAAGACAAAATCAACGTCACGGAATGTGGTCTTGGTCAAAACCAGCAACCCCACCGTCATTGCGGGAATATAATACCTGCCCTGCAGGCCCGCAATGGCCGCCGATCCCTTATCCGTAAAGCTCAAGAGCATTGCCGGCGTCAAGACAATGATAAGCGCTGCAGCCGCCGCGAAGCTATAGCGGTGTCTTTTCCCAATCGCGACCTCATCCTCCTCCAGCACCGCGTAAAGAACAAGGATTATCGCCAACCCGGATAATACGTACATGGGGACAACCGCTTCCAGCCAGCCAAGATTTGAGCCCAGCATATCGAAAAAAATACTATTCGCCCCGTCAAGATAGGTCAGCACACACATTTGGATATATTTGACCGGATGCCGGAGCGCGTACACCGCCTCCATTTTACCACCGGCTTCTTCTCCGAACTGGTACAGCGTTTTGCCGATCTGCAGAAACTTGTTAAACAGCAGCAGCGAAAAAAGCCCGCTGCCAAGGATACCCAGGCATCTGACCGCACTTTTCATTTTTTTAGAACGGTCATATAAAATGAAAACCAGGGGCAGCAGGAGCAGGTATCCCCCGCCTTTCGTCGCGCCGACCATAAAAACCCACAGAACGGCCTCTTTCAATGTTCTTTTTGACTCCGGATTTTTATACAGCGCCAATATCGACGCCGTAAAATTCAAGGTCGTGATCAAGACCAGCGGATCGTAGGATATCGCGCTGCTGTTCATCAGCGCCATCGGCATCAGCGGAATAAACGCAAAAATGCTCTTTCCGACTGGCGTTATTTTTATGGCGCGCAAACACCCCCAGACATAAAACAGAAACATCGCGAACCTTGCCAGATATGCGCATGCAATCGCGCTAAAGCCCAGCAGCCTTCCCGCCACCATGCCAAGGGTTTGGGGCCAGAAGCTGAGCAAAGAATAATACTCCATCTTTCTGGCCTTCACAGGCAGTTCTTCCAGCGTCTTATCCCTGCAGAAAAGATGAAAATTATACGCGATGTCAACATAACTCAGCATTCCGGGATTCCTGTCCTTTTCCCAAATTGTCCCCAGGAACTGGACATCTTCCGCCCTGCCGTACCAATGCCGTTCCTCCGGCAGGCAAAGGACCATGTTGGAAAGCCTGTAGACGGCCGGGTAATGTGAATTCGTATCCGGAACGCTCCAGGGCGCAAACAAAATAAAATGACAAAGCCCTATAAAGACAGCCGTGAGCAAAAAGAATTTTTCCAGGCTGACCGTCTCATTCTTTTGGGTTAAACAGAGAAGCAGGACCATGTAAACGACAAGAAGCAAAAGGACCAGCAGGCCGATATAGACGCCGAGCTTTGTATGCTTGATCGCGGTCACATTAAGATTCCCATCGTCTGTACAAAGACGAATCGGAACGATTCCCCTGTTCCCAACTTCTATCTCATATCGGCCTTTTTCAAAAGAAAAACCGGGACTGAGCCATATCGCTTTCCTCCCGGTTCCCGAATCCGTAACAAGGTTATTGTCATCCACGTCCAGTTCATGAACAAGCTCTCCCTTATCCGCATTCCTCACCGATACGAAAAGTCCGTCCAGATCGTCCCCTTCGGCAAACAGCTCAAGGACCTCAAACTCGCACTGTTGGTTGATCAGCTCATATTTTTTGATTTCTCCGGCCTGCAGCTCCTCCGTCCCGCCATTACTTTCAAAGGAAATGATCCGCACTTCCGTGTTGACCTTCTCGAACAAATCAGGAATCATCACGCTAACAACAACAGTAAAAGCCGCCGCGATAATAGTCTTCCAGATATAATTCAGCTTCTTGTCCCAGGCCAGGAACCCGAAGACAAGCAGCATGATAAACAGGATAAGGCACTGGAAAACGCGGGTATCTTTTAAATTGATGCTCTCCAGCTGATAACAAACCGTACGGTTGTCTATCGCAAGGCCCTCTGAAACGCTAAGGCCGCCGCCCCCCGCGGACAAATACACTCCAAGCGCATTGTCGCCTTCATAAGTCTCTTCAATCTGAAGGCAGTAACTGCAGCCCTCCTCCATCCGGTAATACCGCGGCAGCGTAAACTTCTTATAGCTGTTATCCCTCAATTCGGACGCATCGACCTTCCATTCCCTTACAAGCTCCGTCTCTTTCAAGAACCTTACGCGCAGCTCCGCCTGATTTACCCTTGAGAAGGTGCCGAACAGGACGGAAACGGTCTTCAGGTTTCCGCCGAAGCCTTCGATCTTTTGAGTAAGCTTTTCTCCGGAATTCAATCTTCGGGATTCCGTGATATCGAGCCGCGCGGTGCTTACCTTATATGCCGAGTAAGAACTGTTGAAAATATAAACACATAAGATCAGGCATACAGCCAGATACCCTCCCCATCCAATATATCTCCGATATTTTTTCGATCCCATAGTTTGCCTCAAAAAAATCTTTCATATAAACGAAGTTAAATAGATCCCGGTATAACCGGAGATCTCTTTTCTTACCAAAGTCTTTTTATTGTTTAGCCCTCTTTCTCTGCATCTCAGAAACCACGATCGCGCAGGAAGCATCGCCTGTAATATTGACAACCGTACGGCCCATATCGAAGATGCGGTCCACGCCCGCGACCAGCGCGATGCCCTCGACAGGCAGGCCGACCGACTGGAGAACCATCGCCAGCATGACCATGCCCGCTCCCGGAACGCCGGCAGTTCCGATGGAAGCCAGCGTGGCCGTAAGGACGATCGTCAGCATCTGGCCGAAGGTCATCTGGATCCCGAAGCAGGAAGCGATGAAGACCGCGCACACGCCCTGGTAGATCGCGGTCCCGTCCATATTGATCGTCGCGCCGAGCGGAAGGACGAACGCGCTCACTTCCTTGTCCGCCCCGAGCTTCTGGGAGCACTCCATGTTGATCGGCAGCGTCCCGACGGAAGACGCGGACGAAAACGCCATGATGATTGCCGGCATCATCCCCTTGAAGAACCCGATCGGGCTTAAGCCGCCGAGCATCCTGACCGAAGCCGAATAGACGACGACCGCATGCACGACATAGCAGAGGTAAGCCACCAGCAGGACCTTGGCCAGGGAGCCGAGGACGGCCGGACCGTTCTCCGCGACGACCGGGCAGAGCAGGCAGAACACGCCGATCGGGGAAAGCTTGATGATCATTTCCATGGCTTTCATGCAGACCTCATTTAAAACCTCGACGGCCTTGAATTCCCGGCTGTCATCCCCGTCGGAGATCAGGATCAGGGCAAACCCGATGATGAGAGAAGCCACGATAATCTGGAGCATATTCGCGTTTACAAACGGCGAGAAGAAGTTGGATGGGAAAATGCCGACCAGCGTATCCATAAAATTAACCGATGTCGCCGAGGGCTCATAGACCAGGTCTGAGGTGGACAGCACCGGGAAGATCCCCTTAAAAAGATTCGCGAACAGAAGGCCGATGGATACCGCGAAGGCCGTCGTGCACATATAGTAGACAACGGTGGTGCCGCCGATCGCGCCGACTTTCTTGATGTCGCGCATGGAGACCACGCCGGCCATAATGGAGAAGAAAACCAGCGGGCAGACGATCCATTTGATCAGGTTCAGGAAAATCGTACCAAAGGGCTTGATATAGGTCTTCGCGAAGTCCGGGGCACCGGTCAGCGCGATGCCGGCAACGATCGCAAGCACCAAAGCAATAAAGATCTGGGTGGACAGAGCCATTTTTTTCTTTTGCTGCATATTGTTTCCCTCCATCATTCATCAAATTCCGCACCGCGGATTCCGGCAGCGGATTCGGATCAACGCCAGCTGAAAGCTTTCGAAGAGAATCCGTGCGGGGCTTCGCGGAATGCAGTTATTCCTATCATTATAACACAGTTATTCACATTTTCCACAGAAAACGTTCGAAGAACTCAAATTTTATGGTTGTTCTGCACAAGTTCAAGATGTCAAAAAAACGGAACACCCCCGCTTCCCTGTCACACAGGCTGACCCACCCGGCTGCCAGGGCGGAGAAGAATGCGGCCGGGATCCTGGGGTCTTCATTTTTCAAAGTCCCTTCAGTGATGTCGACCTATGGGGCAAGGCATGCTATAATCATCGTGACACGAGCCTGCAGGGCTTCGGACATGAAATCCTTAATGGTTCTTAAAAATTCGTTTAGGAGATAACAGCAATGAAAAAGAAAATTCTGACTGTCTTTGGAACAAGGCCTGAAGCTATAAAAATATGCCCCCTGATTCTAGAGCTGAGGAAACGCGCCTCTCTTGAAGTTTTCATATGCGTTACAGCGCAGCACCGGCAGATGCTCGACCAGGTGCTCAAAACCTTTGGGATCGTCCCGGATTACGACCTCAATATCATGAAGGACCGTCAGACGCTTTTTGATATAACCGCTGCTATTCTGGACGGTATGAAATCTGTATTGGAAGCTGTCAAGCCGGATGTGGTTATTGTGCATGGGGATACCTCTACAACCTTTGCCGCGGCCCTTGCCTGTTTCTATCTGCAGATTCCAGTCGCCCATGTAGAGGCCGGTTTGCGTACTTATAATATGCACTCGCCATATCCCGAAGAGTTTAATCGGGAAGCCGTATCCCTTATCAGCCGGTATCATTTTGCTCCGACGCCTTCAGCGCGCGACAATCTCCTCCGCGAAGGTCGAAATCCTGATCATATCTATGTCACGGGAAATACCGTCATAGACGCCATGCGGCATACGATCCGCCATGACTACACACACCCGGAACTCGAATGGGTGGGAGGCGACAGGCTCATTTTCATAACGGCCCACAGACGCGAGAATCTGGGGGCGCCTATGCGCCATATGTTCCGCGCGATTCGCCGGGTCCTTGATGAGCATCCTGACTGCAAGGCCGTTTACCCGATCCACATGAACCCGCTTGTCCGCGAAGCGGCTGAGCAGGAGCTGGGCGGCTGTGACCGCATTCATATCATTGAGCCGATCGATGTCTCTGATTGCCACAATTTTGAGGCCCGCAGCTTCCTCTGCCTTACCGATTCGGGCGGAATCCAGGAAGAATGTCCGAGCTGCGGCGTTCCGGTTCTTGTAATGAGAGACACGACCGAGCGTCCTGAAGGCCTGGATGCGGGAACGCTTAAACTGGTAGGCAGCGATGAGGAGACCATCTACTCCACTTTCAAACTGCTCCTTGAGGATGAGAACGCGTATAAAAAAATGAGCGGCGCGCGCAGCCCTTATGGCGACGGGCACGCCTGTGAGCGTATAGCGGATATTCTGGAGGGCAGGGAATACAGTCCCTGGCAGCCGCTGTCGCTGCGGGAGTGATCGCTCTTACGATGTTGTTTCAAGTAATGATCATAGAAAGAGAGCGGATGGGGCACTCTGCTTCATCCGCCTTCTTTCTGCTTTCTGACTGCGGAAGAGAATTACGTATGCTGCTTCCGTTCTGCCTTCACTCCAATTTTCCCTTTCGCGATAGGAAGTCCATTTTCAAGACCTGCTTCGCCGGAGATCTCCACTCCCAGGGAGTTATCGGTTTTCATTTCCGCCTCCTCTTTCTTGATCAGCTTTTCGCCGAATTCGGAGACCCTGCATTTCTTTACAGCCTCCTCCAGCGACGCCTCTCCCGCATAATCAAGAATGAACTTCACGTCCGAAAGATATTCAAGCGCTTTCAAAAGTTTCTCTTCGTTCCAGTAGCTTTTTATCTCAGGCAGAGTATGGTCCTTTATGCAGTACATCAGATACACTGCCTTTGTCCTGCCGACAGGAGGCTTCTTATCCATCTCGTCCGGGATGTCCCATCTGAATGCAGTCTTCTCTGCCAGCGGGATCATTCCGGTTTTGCAGTATTCACGAACGGTTTTTTCTGAACAATTCCATTTTTCCGCGGCTTGTTTTGTATTCATCACTTTTTCCTTTCATCGTCAGGGGTATATCTCTATTTTATCCTCCCGCTGACGCATCTACAAGAAAAAAATAAGCAATCTTCCTGCCGGGAAGCTGTGTGCGGCCAGTCGCGTTTTCATATTTTTTTGCGTATTTTCCGGAGACATGGTATGATAACTGTAAGTGATCGCTGCATATGCGGCCGACGGTGTTACCGGTTTTTCTGAACCACCTTTCCTCTATCCTTGGCGTAAATACCAGCAAGCAGGGAGAAAAGTATAAGCGGATTCTTCCCCTTCTTCCCATGCAGCCGCCGCGTCTCCCATCGGCTCAAACGGGGCAAATGGGCTTGCGATATACTGCAGCGTCTCTAACTTTCACAGGGTTTCAAATACGTTTTTCCCGTAAGCCGGAAAGACCGCTGTTTTCTTTACGACCATGGCAGTCTTCCGCATGTGCTTATACCTTTACATCCGGATTCTTCTCCCCAAACTTTTCCTTCAGCATCCTGCAGATCTCGCTGCGCTCCCTGCCTTGTTTTTCCATATGCTTAATGGTCTTGTAAGACTTAAACAGCTCGGATGGACCGATCTCGGAGCTGAAATATCCAATCCCCTGATTCCAGACCAGGAGCTCAAACACATCATCCAAGGCAGCGCTGTCGAGCCCGTGTATATAGGCTTTTACCAGTTCTCTTGTCGCCTGGTGCATTCTGCCCGCGCCGACAGCATTTGTCAGAGAGAGAAGCAGCCGAATCTCATACGGCAGATACCGGTGCGCATCTTTCCATGTCAGATCCCAGAACTGAACGGCGATCTTTCCCAGCCCCTCATCGATCAGAGGCATATTGGTAAGTGCCGCGGGACGCATGGGAATATCCTTTCCCTCTTGCCGAACCTCTCTGCGGTAGAAATATGCATGAAATTCTGCGTCCCCGACCTGCTCTGTATGATGTTCAAATCCGAGCTCTTCCATCACTTCGTAAAGCGGGATCGGCTCAAAACTCTGTATGATCTCAATGCCTTCTCCCACCGGGATCTGCATAGCCTGTTTTTTAAGCCCCTGGAAAAAGTTTCCCTGCACGCCACGTACATCAATTTTTTTAAAAGTATCTGTTTTCCAATCTTCAAATGCCATAATTTTTTTGTCTCCTTATTTGCTCTTGCTGCGCTCCCTGCCATCTCCGGCGTCCGTTTCATGCCGCACAAAGCGGAAAGCACAGACATCCCCGCCCTGACAGAGCGTTTTCGTCCGGATAAAATCGGTATAAGGAAGCGTATACCGTAGTTAATGATATCCGCATGACAGCACATGGCGCCAAGCCCCATAAACCCCCGTCTTCCCAGGATCTGCGCCATATGATTATAGTTTCCCTTGTCAAAGCATTCCTTTTCTTCAGACAGTATCTGTTCCATCCACCTGAAAGCATCTTCCCGTATCTCCTGTGGCAGAGTCGGAAAATAGTTTTGATAACGGCTGACTGCCACCAGTTTTCACGGTGTATAGATTTTTATTTTACGATTCGCCTCATTTTTCCCCTGTCAGTAAGGCAGAACCTGAAAGTCCCATCCATCCGGCTTCGATCCTACGGATCCATTTCCCGTTTGTGGTATCGATCAGATCCACCTTCTCGTATCCCATATCCTTCAATTTCTTCACGAAAGCGTGCATATCTCCGTATTTCCCGACGGAGAATATGTCATGAATCGCAAAGGTTCCGCCCTTTTTCAAGGTCCGTAACGTCTCCAGCAGAATCGCCTGCCTGTCCTTTGAAGGAATATTATGATACACATAATTGCTGGCCACGGCATCAAATGTTTCATCGGGGAAATCCAGACGGGTGGCATCTCCCTGCAAAAAACAGACATTCGATACGCCCTCTGCCCGGGCATTGCTTTCGCAGAGTGCCTTATTAAAAGAGGCGTATTCCTTGCCCCAACGATCTATCCCTGTCACGTGCGCTTTAGGATTTCTTTTTGCGATTGCAATGGCCAGTGCTCCGCTGCCGCAGCCTACATCCAGGCAGTTTCCTTCTTCCGGCAGATTTACATGGTCGGCGATGCCGGAGATAATCTGCCTGGACATCTGTCTTTTCCCATTATAATCAAATGCACGATACATCAGATAAGACCAGATAGACATCCCTGAAAAAAGGACTCCGGCAGCTGTGGTTAGTCCCATTATCACATGTTTCGCAGTTCCTTTAGGCATCAGAACGTGCGCCCCCAGTGCCGCGATCCATGCTCCAGCTGCCCCCCCTGTTAAAGAAGCTACCATTCCTTTCGGCATCCAGTTTTTATAATCTGCTCCCATCTCATTTACCTCCATCCATAACTCTTTCCAGCCCACGCATCAGACACTTCGACTGCAATGCTGCAAGACCGCCGTGGCCTATCCCGGACAGGTATGTCCATTTGTGATCAGACAGCTAAACCAGTGTGCAGAACCATACCGCAATCGCAAGCCAGTCAAAAAACTCCGCTCCCAGGAACAGGATATAGAACTGCCAGCAACAGCTGAAATAAGTCTGCGCACCATTGATTCGCAGGATCATAAACCCCGGCACAAGGATCATCCATATCAGAATCAGGATATAGGCAAAAGTCTTTCGGTTTTTTAATTCCTGATCTGTTATCAGTCCTTTTTCGATCACCCTCTCCTGCATCACCTTGGGATAAAAGAAGATTCCGCCTGGAGGTTCACGCTTATGCACAAGGATTGCCCTATAAAATGCATGTATGATCCACAGTATCAGTATTTCGATGATGAGTTTTCCGACCATATGGTAATCTCTCCCTCACTCCCGAATCAGGTCATACATGTGAAACCTCTCTCCGCAGCTGCGCACACGAGCCAGTTTCATTCCCAGACGCTCATATCTGGATGCCTTATCCTTGTCATCCATTCTTTTATTCCCCAGCAATATCAAAACAGAGCAGGCCCGAAATCCCTCGAATCCAGCTTTGTAAAAAGTGAATTAAAGGTGGTTATATTACGCTAACCACTAGTAACATACCACTAACTCTTCCATTTTTCAATACCTTTGTGCTTTTTCATGGATACATTTGCAATCCATACCGACACGACCATACCGATGATGACAACAACAGGAAATGCCCATGCAGAGCTGGCCGACATAAGGGTATCTCCATAGCCGTCAGGTATTTCTTCTACCGCACACTCATAAGTATACGCACGGTTGAACCAGATCTGTCCATAATAACCGAAGCTGGAATTTGAACATTATTCTTTCGGCCGCTCTTGCGCTTAATAGCTTCATACTTCATTTTGTAGGCAAAAGCCTTCTCACTGGGGCGGATCGTCTCCCGGAATAGATTTGAATCCACCATACTGATCACGGCATCGTCATCCCTCAGCACCCGGATGATCACCGGCACCTTCCGAAAACCGAGGTTCTGCGCGGCATATTTCCTGCGATGGCCGGAGATGATCTCGATCAACTGCAGCATCTGGCCGTCAGCCTTCACTTTAAATGGGTGATTCCGGAACTCCCGCAGGTGCTCCATTTCGATCTCCACGATCTTCTCGTCTGGTTCGATCTTGTTTACATTAATCGGCATAGCACACCTTCCTTCTTGCACATCTCGTGCATTTGCTTTCCTGTCGGTCTGAAAATGGGTAAAAAAAAAGCCCGCTCAGACCAGATTTACATTATCTCTGGTCCAAGCGGGCATTTTTCAGGAATGTCGCCTGATTAGCTGGCTATGTAAAAAGAGGTCAGGTTTCCGAATTTTCCTAACAAATGCTGCCGCGTGATGACTGATCATACGCGGATTTCGGACTTTCCATGATCCTCTTCGTGAAGTTTTCGTTATAGGTTTTATAGCTTGAAATTCATCTGTCTCATAAAGT
>JAILID010000007.1 GCA_024695465.1 Lachnospiraceae bacterium
AATCGACCCTTTAAGGATAGCCCTGTCAAGGCAAGCTCCCTCCATGTGTGCTCCGGTCAGGTCCGCCCCTATAAGGCAGGCGCCTCTAAGATCGGCACTCAAAAGGTCTGCACCGGCCATCTTCGCCCCGGTGAGATCCGCTCCGGCAAGCTTTGCTCCGGAAAGGTTCGCTCCTTCAAGTAAGGCGCCTCTAAGGTCTGCATTTTCAAGGATCGCTCGTTCAAGATCAGCATCCTTCAAATGCGTTTTCACCATCTTCGCCCCGGAGAGGTTCGCCTCTCTCAAGGTAGTCAGTTTTTCTGCATCAAAAAGCGTCTTCTTCTCACCCTCGCTTTTGGTCCAATCAAAATATGCATCGGTAAGATCAGCTCCGCTGAGGTCTGCTTTGGTGAGATTTGCTTCAACAAACTGTCCATTTCTAAGAATAGCACCGGCCAGGTTCGCTTTTGCCAGATTCACTCCGCGAAGATCAGCGCCTTCAAGATTCGCTTCCAGAAGATTCGCTTCCTTAAAAGTTGTGCGCAAAAGAAGCGCAGAGGTCAGCTGTGCATTTTTAAAATCAGCTCTGGACAAATCACAGTCTGAAAAGTCAGCATTTTCAATATATATGTCTTGATAATTTCCTCCCCGCAGCAGTCTTGTGATATTTTGGTAATTCTTATAGTGATCGGATTCCTTTCCGGATTCTGCGAGTGCTTTTTCAGAGGCTGAAAGAGCGCCTAGAAGGTTAAATACGGCGTTTTCTACTTCAGTCCAGCGCCAGTCTTTTGGCTTTTTTGCCGAATCAGGATCCTCAATTCCTGCCATGAAGCTCATGTCCGCCAGTTCATTATCAAGACAATTCCTGACCGCCTTGATATCATTCACCGTGACAGGAGCCTTGTCTCCAATCTCGAAAAATGGATCCTGACCTGTTCCTTTCAACTTTGTAAGCTCATAGATTAACTGCCACACCAAAGATTTATCGATACGTCTTACGCAAAGGTACTTTATTAATTCGTGAAGTTCTCTCTTATCGTTTTTAGCATTGAGTTCCTGAAAGCTGGATACCAGATAACGAGCCAGGAAGTACTGACGAAACGAACCGTGGAGAAAGCCGATCTGGCCCTCCTTCTTCGCTCCACTCTTCGTTAGAAAGATGTAGAGCAGTTCTTTATTATTGCTGTCATCCCCTATGCCGAACGGACAGGTATCATTGTCATGTTTGAAAATCCTGGCCGCGATTTTTTCATAATACCGGATTAGATCCCTTTCCTCATTGTTCTTTTTGTTTTTGTAAAGCATAAGAGAATGAAACAGTCTTCCATAAAGTCCGGCTTCCGTTTCTGTTTCAGCATTGCTCGCATTCTCGAAGCGCAATGTGACAATCATACGAAAAAGAGTCGGAATGCTCATAAGTTCTTGAATCCTGCTTTGTCGAAGATTCGGAAGATTCTGCTCGCGATAAAGTTCTAAAGTTTTTCTGGTTATTCCTCCATTGTCTGCGGCTGCAGTTCCCTGACTGTACCACGCGCCATGCTTCCCTCGATCCAACTCCACCATCCGGTCGATCATCATCTCCTGCTGTAAGTACGTCAAAGGTGCAAATTTGACACTCGGGATTTTTAATCGTTTCGATTTCTCCGCTAATTCCCGCTCAATGCACATCGTTCGGGATGTGATGATCGCATTACATTTATAGTATTTCGCAAATTCTGTTACTTTTTCATAAAAAGCTGCAAAGTCTCTTGTTTTTTCGCACTTGGCAAGTTCCCCGTCAAGTTCATCGTATCCGTCAAAGATTACGAGCGTTCCCTCTTGATCTTTAAGGTTCTCAGGATCGAAAAGAAGGTAGTTATTTTCAAACCCGCTAATACAGAGAGACTTCGAGAGATATAATTCCTGACCTTCTCCGTCCGCGTTCTTCTCCTTGCGGATAAGTGTTTCATTTTCAGCTATATTGAGACTGATGCGCAGCACATGGGGCACATCGCTCAGCCACCCCTCCAAACAATGGGCGTAGACAGCTTTCTTACAGAATGTAGTTTTGCCGTCACCGGGTTCCCCATGAATAACAAGAACTCTTCCGTATTTCCTGGCGGTTTTTTTATTTCCTGAGTACCAGCTTCTCCTGCTGTCTGCATCAGCTTTTTCACCGCTGTAATACCACTCTTCTGTATAATCGAGCATCGCTCTTGTTTCAGACACATCCTCTTCTGCGGCATACGCATTCATATACGACTCCGCCATCGTATAGCCGCCAAATACATCTGTCTCGGCATTCTTGTTTTCATCGTAGTCTTGGCCCATCTCCCCATATTTGCTGCCCGCATTGGATATTCTTTCTTCAAATGAACTGCAGACGTCTGCGTAATATCTTGAAAGCCATAATCCTGCTTCTGTATAACCGTTCTTTTGAGAGGTTTCTTCGACTTTCTCCCCTTCGACCTCAGGGAAAAAGTCTCCCACACTCTGACTTCCCGGCCCCGGCAGTACAATCCGGAACCCCATCCCATTCTCCGCCGCCTTGACTATCCCGGAGAGCGCCGGGGCCTTCCCGCAAAGCCTCCGCACGGCGGCGACAGCCTCCCTGACTTTTGGCTCAACCTCCTCTAATCTAATCTCGACGCCTCTTGCGAAATATTGTCTGGCCGTCTCCAGCGCTTTCTGAAGAATTTCTTTCTCTTCTTCGGCGCTTGGATACTTCTCCAAATCATCGCTTTCTGCTTCTGCGGAATCCGGTTCTCTCCCCACGGCTGCCGGGCTCTCCTCCTCACCGCGGCTCTGACTCCTCAGCTCTTCCATCTCCTCGTGCATCCTGATTCCGCGCCGAACCAGCTCATCCCAGCCGACCACCGCACCCTCTCCCTGCACGAGGACAGAGAGCAGGCGGAGCCCGGCGCTGTCAAGGATGCATTCATCCTTGCCGCCTCCATACAGGGCGGACTCGAGGCTGTCTCCCAGACGCCCGGTCTTCCAGTTGATCCAGAGGTTATCGGAGAGTTTGCGGACGGTTTTGGCGATTTGGAGGGCCTTTCCGTTGTCTGATGCGCTCTTTATGTTCTTGAACAGGACTGAGCGAAAATCATCATGACTTAACTTCTTATTGCTGATACTGTTTTCGTGAACGATTCCCAAAAGGGTGGGATATGTCCATCGAACTTCCTTACTTGTAATCAGCTCCCCATGTAACTGGCAAAGCTTTCCGATACAATATGTCTTGATATCCTGAAATTTCAGAGGTTCTATGTGTTTTTTAGGTCTTGACTTTTTTCCTGATTCATTCACATCAGCTATAAATTTTATGCAGTCGTTTTTATACTCGCTCCCGACAAGATATAACCAAACCTCTCCAGGCTTCTCATCTTGGGCATCCTTCTCAATCTCATCCAGCCAGCCTTGAACATCGTTTTCATTAAATGCCCCACTGCGCGACTTCACCTGAATCGCGCGCAGCATCCTCCCATTCGCATAGAATGAGATATCAACCTTATCATTCTTCGTCTCCGGCTCCAGCTTGATCGCATCCCAATCTGGCTTATCCAGGCACTCAATCATCGCCACGATTGTCTGGTATATGAATCCTCTCTGTGCATCCTGTCCGCTCATCGCCCATCTCCATCGTCTGCTTAATACTTCCCGTGGAAACTGTCTGTTTTAATTTCATAAATCTTTCCGGCAATATTGAAAATGAAGAGCTCTCTTTGCCAAGCCCCACCGGAACTATTTGAAATATTTCTAAAATTGCAATTATTATACCCTATTTAGCAATAAAATCCAATATTTGGCTGGTTAGATTTCAAAATGGTCTTTCGATCCGGTTTGCCAGAGATAAATTTTCATAATCCAGCATAGCGTGAATATCCCGGGCCTTTCCGAGTGTCAGCTGAGCCATTAGCCCACTGCAGGCGCCGTACGTGTCTCCGGTTCTTCCATCCGGGCGGTAAAAATGTGGATCGGCCTTCATTACAGAAGGCCTCCTGACACTTCTGCCATGAATTATTCATGGCGGGAGGCTTCCACGCACTCAAACCATGCGCTCTCCCCGGTCCAAACTCCATAAAAGCAAGATATTTTCATGGCGGGAAGGTTTCATATCCCGCCCACCATGAAATCTCCGCTGCCCGCACCCCTGATAATCAAGATTTTTGCCTTATTTGACGCTTCTGAATCCTCTTGCCATGAAAAAAGCAGCCTCCGGGGCTGCAAAATATATGGAATCTGCATGGCGTGGTACCTCTTTATTAGGACTGCCATGAAGATTTCATGGTGTAAGTCTTCCATGCTCTTCTGCCATTCATCATCCCCTGCTTTTCAACCGCGCCTCGCACCATCCGTACACGGAGAGGGACGGTTCTCCTCTGAGAGAACCGTCCCTATGCGTTGAACCCTCCTCATTTTCCTGTATTCTTTTTCCAATTTTTGATGTATACTCTACTCATGAATGTATACAGAATCACCCTAACCGAACTGAACCCTGCCGACGCCCTACGCTACATGGGCCTGAAAAACGGCCTCGAGGACCCGGCCATGGCGGCGCTCTGCGAAAAATGCAGCAAAAAGCTCCTCTCCGCCATCGACGCCCGCTGCGTCTGCCG
>JAILID010000054.1 GCA_024695465.1 Lachnospiraceae bacterium
ATCCGCATGGGCTTCGGCGTCGGCGGTCTCACCAAGGCTATGTGCGATCTGCTCCGCAACGACCAGGTCAACTGCCTGCTCGACGTTCAGGACTTCGATACATCGGCTGTTGAGTCCGTTAAGAACCTGAAGCATTTCCGCATCTCCGCGAGCGAGTACGCCAACCCCTTCAACAAGGGCGCGGTCGTCAACAAACTCGACTTCGTCATTCTTGCGGCCCTCGAAGTTGACGTCAACTTCAACTGCAACGTTGTCGTCGGTTCCGACGGCGTCATCACCGGCGCCCAGGGCGGACATCCGGATACGGCGGCCGGCGCCAAGTGCGCGATTGTCATCGCTCCGCTTCTGCAGGGACGTATCCCCGCGATCTGCTCCGAGGTCACAACGGTTACCACGCCGGGCGAGACCGTGGACGTTGTCGTAACCGATTACGGTATCGCGATCAATCCGCGCCGTCAGGATCTCATCGAGTGCATGAAGGATGTCGATCTTCCTTTCAAGACCATCGAAGAGCTCCGCGATATCGCATACTCGATCGTCGGCGAGCCGGAGAAGGTTCAGTTCGAGGATCGCATTGTCGGTATTATCGAGGCCCGCGACGGTACGATCATGGATGTCGTCCGCCAGATCAAGCCTTTCGAATTCAAAGAAGAGAAGTAAGAAAAGAAAAAAAGGGCGGCGGAGTGATCCGCAGCCCTTTTTTCTTTGATAAGAGCAATGCTTCGGGATGACGGTCAGGGGACGAAACGGTAGCCCAGTCCCCTCACCGTCAGGATGTGCTGGGGCTTTTTGTTGTCGTCCTCGATCTTTCCCCGAAGACGGTTGACATAGACCATGATCGCATTGTCATCGATGGCGATGGTGTTCCCCCAGACGTGCTCGTAGATCATTTCCTTGGTGAAGATCTGCTGGGGGTGGGTGAGGAAGAGGAGGAGCATGGCGCTTTCCTTGGCCGAGAGGATGAGTTCCTCGTTATTTTTGTAAAAGCGCATCGTAGAAGGCGAATAGCTGAAGGGACCGCAGCGCACGTTTTCCGAATTCGGAGCGGCGTTGGTCTTATTTCTTCGGATAAGTGCTTTCACCTTGGCGCCCAGAACCAGGGGGCGGAAAGGCTTTGTGATATAATCATCCGCGCCGAGGGAGAGTCCGTAAAGGGAGTCATAATCCTCGCTCCGCCCGCTGACGATCATGATCGGCGTATTGATTCCCCGGGCTCTGACGTCCCGGATAATCTCGAAGCCTTCCATGTCTCCCAGCGAGACGTCCATAAGGATGACGTCGTAGCTTTCCTCATATATTTTCGAAATCGCTTCCCGGCCGCTGGCGGCGGTCGCCGGCAGGAGATCATTGCTCAGCATCACCTTGGTCAGGAGCTTTAAGATGGCGGGATCGTCATCGACAATTAATACTTTATCAGACATGGGACACCTTCCTGGCTGTAATGCTATCAGTATAACACGATTTGTGGAAAATAACAATACGCCGGGGTTTCAGCCGCCGGTTCGGCCATTAGATGGGCCGGCGGAAGGCGGGATGCGCGGCTAGAAGGGGCGGAAGGAGCGCGGATGCAGACAAAAACAGATAAGATCAGAAACTGGTTTATCCCTGTTCTGGGAATTATCGCGGGGCTTTTGATCGCCCTGCTCCTTTTTATCGGCCGCAGCTTCTGGAACAAACATCGCAGCGAACTGGTGGAAAACCAGAAGGAGCAGATGCTGATCCTGACGGAAGCCGTGGCGAACAGCATGGAGACGGAACTCGTTGAATTTATCGATGATCTGGCGCTTATATCCAGCATGCGCGAGCGCCTTCCGGATGCGGATACCTTCATCGCGGAATATTTCAGCATCCAGAACGGGTTCGAGATCGGACTGATCCTGGAAGATCGTGATGGACAGATCCTGAGGAAGACAGGGACCTACAGCCTGTCGAATCCGATTTTCATTTCCCGGATCGCGGAAGGCCGGAGCATCTGGCAGTACGAGACCGGGCCGGATCAGTTTGTCCTCGTGTTCAAGCAGGAGCAAAGAGACGGGAGAGTGCTGGGCCTTGTCGTCGACGAGGTGGGCTATTACGAGCAGGTGATCTCCAACATCCATGTCGGGACGAACGGCTATATGCTGGTTAAGAACTCGGAAGGCACGATCATCATGCACCCGGACAAAGAACAGTGGGGGATCGCGGTCATCGAGGGAAGGAAGGAGATGTACCCGGACCTTGATTATACGAGCCTTACCGAGATGATCGATAAGCAGCTCTCCGGCGAGAAGGGGCTGTCCGAATACGAGTCCTACTGGTGGACGGATCCGGACCTCCCACGCGTCCTCAAGGTGGCGGCCTATGTACCGGCCAAAGTCGGGGATACCTTCTGGGTCCTCTCAGCGGTCATCGATTACAGCGATTTTTACAGCCCCATCGACGAGAGCTTCAAGAGTCTGTCGCTGACCTATGCCGGGGCGGTTTTCATTTTCGCGCTGCTCATCTTTATCATCGCCAGGCTGATCCTCGAGCAGAGGAAAGCCGCTACCGAGGTCGATTACTTAAGGGAGCTTAACGCCCAGCTGGAGGCGGTTCAGAAAAATGAAGAGGCGATTGCCCATCAGCAGCGGCTTTCCATCATGGGAACCATGACCGGGGGGATCGTGCATGAGTTCAACAATTTCCTGGTTCCGATCATGGGCTACGCGGAGCTTCTCATGCTGAACCTGCCGGAAAATTCAGAGGAGTTCGATTACGCGAACGAGATCTACGACGCTTCCGAGAAGGCCAAGGAACTTACCCGCCAGCTCTCGACCATGAGCCGGCGGAATGTGGAGACGGTCTTTACGGCGGTGGACGCGGAGGCCTTCCTGAGACGGGTGACCCGGATGATGCAGTCGATCTGCCCGGAAAATGTTTCGTTCAGCGAGGAGGTCGAGCTGAACGGCCAAAAGCTTATCGGAAGCAAGACCCAGTTGAATCAGGTCCTGCTCAATGTTTTCGCCAATGCGGTTCAGGCTGTCGGGGGCGAAGAGGGACATATCTCGCTTTCGGCCTCCTGCATCAGCGCGAAGGGAGCCGAAAACGTTATCTCGACTCCGGTGAGTTCCGTGTTTGAGGAATACATCCATATCCAAATTAAAGACGACGGCTGCGGGATGTCGCCGGAAACCCTGCGGCAGATCTTCGAGCCTTTCTACACGACGAAGAAGCCCGGCGAGGGAACCGGCCTGGGCCTCGCCCTGGTGAAGCAGATGGTGACTTCCCATCGGGGCTATGTCTGCGCGAAGAGCCGGGAGGGTGAGGGGAGCGCGATTGAGATCCTTCTTCCGGTTGCGCAGCAGGAGGAGCTTTCCGAGCCGATGGAAAATGAAAACCGGGAGCGCGTCTTTATCGTGGCGGATGACAACGCGAAGATCCTGGAGATGCTGAAAAAACAATTTACCAAGATCCGGATCCGGACCGAATCGGTCATGAACAATTCGGAGCTCATGGAGATCTTAAGCCGGGAAAGGGCGGACGTGCTCCTTATCGATGAAACGTTCGGAAGAGAGAGCGGGATCAGCTGCTGCCTGGCTCTGTCGGGCAAATACCCGGATCTCGTCCGCATCCTCATGGCGGATACCGTGACCAGGGAGGTGGTCGAGGCGAAGCAGCGGGGGGTTATCGACGATTACATCGAAAAGCCGGTTTCCGACCGGGATATTCTTTTGACGGTGCAGCGGCACCGGCACTGAGGTTTTCGCCCTTCTTTTCAGGAGAAATCTTAATAAATGTTAATAAATATTTTAACAGATTTTAATTTTCATCAGCATCCTGTGTAAGGAAGGCATGTTAACCTAGTTGCATCCTGAAAAACATAAAACTAATAAGGAGGGTATCAAATGAGTGGAACTGTAGTAGGTATTTTAGGCTTTATTACGATCATCGCGATCGTCGTGCTCCTCTTCCAGAGCCGCACGCTGCCGAGCATCGCATTCATCACCGTCCCGGCTATCCTTGGCGTCATCCTCGTCATTGGCGGCTATTACACTTGGGACAACATGGCGGCCCTGATCAAAGCCGGTTTCGGCAGCACGGGTCCGACCGCAACCCTGTTCGTCTTCTCGGTCCTGTACTTCGGCATCATGACGGACGCGGGAATGTTCGATGTCATCATCGGCAAGCTGATGAAGCTCGTCGGCGATAACGTCATCGGCGTTACGCTTATGACGGCTGTCATCGCCCTGATCGGCCATCTGGACGGCGGCGGGGCTTCCACCTTCTGTATCGTAGTCCCGGCCATGCTTCCGGTTTACAAGAGAATGCATATGCGCCCGACGACCCTGCTCCGCATCGCGGTTCTCGCGATGGGCGTCCTGAACCTCATGCCCTGGGCCGGCCCGACCATGCGCGCCGCTTCCGTCCTCGGTATTGAAGCCGGCTCCCTGTGGGGCACGCTTATCCCGATCCAGATCTTCGGTATTGTCCTCTGCCTTGGCCACGCGGTTCTCGCCGGTTTCCAGGAGAAGGCCCGCGGAGCCGGCCTTACCGGCAAGCTCGCCAAAGAAGAGGGTGAAGTTGTCGTCGATACGGCTGTCGATGACGCCACCAAGAACGAACTCGCAAGGCCGAAGCTCTTCTGGTTCAACCTGATCCTTACATTCGCGGTTATCGCGCTCCTCATCAAGGACATCTTCCCGAGCTACGTTCCGTTCATGTTCGGCGTCGCGATCGCGATCCTTGTGAACTATCCGGGCGCCAAGATGCAGAAGAAGGTCATCAACCTTCACGCCGGCCCGGCCCTCATGATGTGCTCCACCCTTATGGGCGCGGCGGTCCTCATGGGTATGCTGGTCAAGACGGTTGAAGGCGCTGACGGAACCGCGATTCCTTCGGTCGTCACCAACATGTCCTCCCTGATCACCATGATCCTTCCGGCGGCGCTCGGCAGGCATCTTCCGCTCGTTATCGGTATCCTTTCGGTTCCGCTGGCGCTGGCTTTCGATACCGACTCCTACTTCTACGGCATGCTGCCGGTCATGATCGGCATCGGAGCCGAGTTCGGCATCGCAGCTCTTCCGATCGCTGTCGCGATGGTCGTCTGCCGCAACTGCGCTACCTTCATCAGCCCGATGGTTCCGGCTACCCTTCTCGGCACCGGACTTGCGGACGTCGATATCAAGGACCATATCAAGGCAAGCTTCTTCTACGTATGGGGCTTCTCCATCATCTGCATGATCTTTGCCATCATCCTTGGAATCATTCCGCTTTGATAACAGAAATGCAATAAGATTTGCCGGCAGGAGGGGACTTCTGCCGGTTTCTTTTATAATATTGCCGGTCTTGCGGGGTTGGACAGCGGTTCGTGCCTGCACGAACCGCTGTCCAACCCCGCAAGACGCTGACAAAAAACAAATGCCTGCGGCGCAAAGCGCCGCGCGGGCTTCCTTTACTGAGATTTCCCGCTAATTATGCTATTTCTCAGTAATTCTCGCCGCGGCGCGGGAGCGCGGAGTGATCCGGCGGGCAATATCCGATGGTTTTTATTTGCCGAAAAGCGGAAATACGAGTATACTGGAATTGATAGATGTTTTTTAAAAAGGAGGTGCTATCATGAATGTAAAAGACGCGATTGCGAAAAGAAGCTCTACGAGAGGCTATTTGGGAGCCCCTCTTACGGATGAGGAGGTGAAAACCATCGTTGAAGCCGGGCTTCAATCTCCGACAGCGGCAAATCGGCAGGAAATTCATTTTTCTGTCCTCCAGGGAAATGTTCCCGTGCTCGCGGAGCTTGAGGCGGAGAAAAACCGTCTCAGGAACCTTGCGCCGGGAGCTCATAACTTCTACTATGAGGCTCCGGCAATCATCTTTTTATCAGGGGACGCCTCCAACAAGTGGAGCGCGCTCGACGCGGGGATTGCCGTGCAGAGCATGGCGCTGGCTGCGGAGGAGCTTGGACTTGGAAGCCTCATTATCGGCTGCGTCTACGATGCGCTTCGGGGGGAGAAGAAGGATTATTTCGCGAAAAAGCTGGCCTTCCCGGAAGGTTACGAATATGAGATCGCGATTGCTTTTGGAAAGAAGGCTGTCACGAAGGAGCCTCACATCTATGATGCGGAGCGTCAGGTGACGATGCTGTAAGCTTATGGGCTTTTCATTTTCGTTCCGCAGGTTATGACGCCGGCCGGGACAAGTTTGTTTTTATAGCAGATTCATTTTGTTGCCTGTTATAGAACGCATCACTTAGGAAGCGGGAGCTTCTCCCGCGGGGATAAACAGGAGGCTTTATCGGATGCCGGATGAAAGAAAGGCGCGAAAAGTTATAAGGAGGCTTGCAATCGCTGTCGGGCTTCTGTTTCTTGCCGCCGCCCTGGAGGCACTGACGATCATGCATTTATCTGCAGTCATCTCGGATCAGGAGAAGCTGATACGCGTATATAGAGAAAAGAACGCCGATGTTGGAGCCGGAACGGATTCGGAGCCGTCCCCATCGCCGACCCCGGATTCACCCCAGACTCCTGAAGCATCCCAGGCATCCGAATCATCTGCGTCTTTTATTTCACAGGGAGAAGCGGCAGAAGGAAGGCCGGATGAGGACGAACTTTCGCGGAAAATCGCCGCGATGAGTCTCGAAGAGAAGGCGGCGCAGCTTTTCTTCATAACGCCGGACGCCTTGGTAAAAGCATCAGGTGTCCGGGAATATGACGAGCGCATCAGCGCGGCGTATGGCCGCTGCCCGGTGGGGGGATTTATCTTTTTTGAGAACAATATTGAAGATAAGGAGCAGCTGCAGCAGCTGACCCGGGCCCTTGCCGGGCTGGGGATGGAACGAATCGGCATAACGCCTTTTATCGCGGCAGATGAGGAGGGCGGCCGGGTCGAACGGCTGGCAGGCAGAATCGGCGCGGAGCCGGTCGGAAGCATGGCGGACCTTGGATCAGACGGTGAAGCAGAGAAGGCCTACTCCGCAGGGGCTTACATCGGAAGTTATCTGAAAGAATGCGGCTTTAACGTGGATTTCGCCCCGGTAGCGGACGTCCTGACCAATCCGGACAATGCGGTCATTGGAGACCGCTCCTTCGGATCGGATCCGCTGCTTGTCGGGAAGATGGCCGCGGAAGAGGTCCGGGGACTATCGGAAGCAGGGATTTCGGCCGCTTTGAAGCATTTTCCCGGACACGGCTCCACGTCGGAGGATTCGCATAAGGGCGCGGCTGTCTCCTACAGGACGATCGAAGAACTCCGGGAATGTGATCTGCTTCCTTTTCAAGAGGGAATAGCCGCAGGCGCTGACTTTGTCATGGCAGGCCATATCAGCTTCCCCAACATACTGGAGGACTACAGCCCTGCGACGCTTTCATCTTATTTTTTGAAGGATCTTCTGCGCCGGAAATTGGGCTTTGAAGGAATTGTCATCACGGATGCTCTGAATATGGGCGCGGTTACGCAGCTTTATGACTCGGACGAGGCAGCGGTGCGGGCCCTTCTGGCCGGAGCGGACATGATCCTCATGCCGGCGGATTTTCAAAGCGCGTATGCGGGAGTGCTCCGTGCGGTAAGTTCCGGACAGCTGACGGAAGAGCGGATCGATGAATCGCTTGAACGGATCCTGAAGGTGAAGCTGGCACGGGGGCTTCTATAGGCATAGTTCCTGCCTTGCGAATCTTCGCAGGACATTTATCACAGCGGCAGATTGCCTCCCCGCTTTGACTGATTCTAAGAGAAAGACGGTTTCCATTGGCGTTAATAGGCCGATGAGAACCGTTTTTTATTTGTGATTCTGTTTTCCGGCGCCTGTAGGCGCCGGTTTTTCTCGCGTTTGCGGGAGACTTCCGGCTGGGGAGGTATGCGCTTTCAATGAATTGCAAGAGCAGGGCGAATTACTGAGAAAAGGGAGAATAGGCGGGGGAGCTCAGTAAAGGAAGTCCGCACTGAGGAGAGGATTACTGAGAAAAGGCATGAAGAACAGCGAAAATGGTGTAATAGATAGTGTGACCGGATAAATGTCTGCCGAAAAACAGGATAAAAATGAAGATGGCATGGCGAGTCAGACGCTATGCCATCTCCGTTTTTATCAAATCATCACAGGCTGTGTTTTCTTGTTTTCCTCCATCCATTTCAGGATGACATCCGGAGTGGAGTCGGCCCCGCAGGCCCTGATCGCGGCGTAGATGCCGGCTATTTCTTCCGGATTATTCTCCAGGGCATCAGCGGCCTCATCCACTGAGCAGCCTCGCTTATATTTTTTCAAGGACAGGCCGATCATTCCTCTAAGGACGCCTTCCCGCAGACCTTCCTGCCGGCCTTCCTGCCGGCCTTCCTGCCGCCTTTTCTCCTCAAGTTCATTCAACCACTCAAGCATATTCCCGATCACCATTCCTTTCTTTTTTTTCTCCTCATAGGCATCCTTGAAACGGATGTCCTTCGTCAGGTAAGTCATGAGTTCCATGATCTCTTTTACGTGATGGATCTT
>JAILID010000056.1 GCA_024695465.1 Lachnospiraceae bacterium
ACCCGTCTGGAAAACCTGGAGGAACTGATCAACAAGGCGGTCAGCTTCGAAGAAGAACACAGCGCGCAGCAGGCCGGCCCGGAAGCCCTTTCCCCGCAGGAGCTTTTATCCCTGTTCCTGGAGGAGATCTCCCTGGTCTCCGACATCGACCGCACCAACGATTCCGACGACGTGCTGACGATGATGACCCTGCACGCGGCCAAGGGCCTGGAATTTGACGTGATCTATCTCTGCGGCATGGAAGAGGGGCTGTTCCCGTCTTCCGCGTCGATCAATGCCGAGGACCCGGAGGCGGAGATCGAGGAAGAGCGCAGGCTTTGCTATGTCGGCTTTACCAGGGCCAGAAAGAAGCTGAATTTAAGCGCGGCCAGGGAACGCATGGTCAACGGGGAGACCCGCTACATGAAGCCCTCCCGTTTTATCGATGAGATCCCTGAAGATGCTGCCGAGAAGCATTTCGTGCGCGAGCACCGCAGCTATGAGAACCGGAAGCAGAGCTTCAGCAATTTCGGCGGCTACGAAGGCCGTATGGATTATGAGCTCGGTCACGGCTCCTTTGGCGGGGGATTTTCGGGAGACAGCGCTTACCGCGCGTATAACTCCTATAACGAGCGGCCGGTCTCTGAGTTCGGAGGGCGCAAGTTCGGTTCCCTGGATACAACTCCCGCGGGCAAGCCGAAAAAGCGCGGCGCGGCGGGCTTAAGCTCGGTACCGGGCCTTACGAAGGGCTTCGGGGGAGCCGCGGTGAAGCAAAAGCCGGAGTATGAAGCCGGAGACCGCGTAAAGCACGTGAAATTCGGGGCCGGAACGGTCGCGGAGATCCAGGAGGATGTCAAGGATTATAAGGTAACCGTCGATTTTGACGAATCCGGACGAAAAGTCATGTATGCCGGATTTGCAAAACTGATACGCATATGATATGATGAAAAAGTCATAAAAGTCTGCAAAGGGCCTGTGAACGGAAGCAAAAAACAGGCAGAGACGGGAGGAGCATATGGATAAGATCAATACAATTATTTCACTGAATGAAACCAAGAAATCGATTGATGAGCTGATTGAAAAGGTTAAGGGTCTGTCGGAAGAACAGGAAACCGATTATCGTAAAATTCTCATCATTGTTCTTTCTGTGATCGGATCACTGGTTGTGATCGGAGCCATTGCCTTTGCGATTTACAAGTACATGAGCAGTGACGGTCTGGATGACTACGATGATCTGTACGATGACGAAGAAGACGAAGAGTTGTACACGGATGACGACCTCATTGATGACATCGATGACTGATCAGAAAGCATATATGGAAATGATAAATCATTGCAGCCTCGGCGGTATCTGCGGAGGCTGTTTTTATTGTAACCAAAGTTATGAAGCACAGCTGGAGGAGAAAAATGAACGCGTGAAGAGCCTGCTGGAAGGCGCCGCGGCGCAGTACGGCTCCTACCGCTTTCCTTATGAGGGGATACTTCCGAGCCCCCTGGTTTTTGGCTACCGCAATAAAATGGAATACAGCTTCGGGGACTGCAAAAAGGACGGCCCCCTGACCCTGGGACTCCATCAGAAAAAGAGCTTTTATAACGTGATCGACGTGGACTGCTGCGGCCTGGTGCACAATGATTTCAATCTGGCCGTAAAGACAGCTGCGGAGTATTTCCGGGAACTGAAGCTTACCTATACCGACAAGCGTTCCCATCTCGGCTATCTCAGGTACCTGATCATCCGGAGAGCGGTGAACACCGGGGAAATGCTGGTAGACCTTGTGACGACCTCCCAGCCCCTCATTCAGGTGGAGCGCCACGCGGAAATCTATAACCTGAAAAACTATGACGCGGAAAGCTTTGCCGCAGGGCTGAAAAAACCGGCAGCAGGCGTGCCTGTGCTGGATGAAAAAGAAGTTCTGGATGAATTTACGGCCAGACTGCTGAAACTTCAGCAGCAGCCCGAGTTCGAAGGCACGATCCGCGGTATTCTGCATACGGTAAATGACACCCTCGCGGACGCGGTCCGCAATGACGGCACCACCGTGCTTTACGGAGAGGACCACATTACGGAAGAACTCCTGGGGCTGCATTTTCAGATCACGCCGTTTTCCTTCTTCCAGACCAACTCGAAGGGGGCTGAAGTTCTTTATTCGAAGGTCCGGGAATATATCACGGATGAGCTTACAGAAGATATGCATCTTTTTGATCTTTATTCCGGCACCGGGACGATCGCCCAGATGCTCGCGCCCTGTGTGCGCGAGGTCACCGGAGTAGAGATCATTCCGGAGGCAGTAGAAGCGGCAAAGGTCAACGCGCAGGCCAACGGCCTTTCCAACTGCCGCTTTATCGCCGATGATGTGCTGAAGGCCCTCGATACCCTGGAGCGTCCTGACGCGATCATACTGGACCCGCCGCGGGACGGCGTCAACGCCAAAGCCCTGCAGAAGTTGGTGGATT
>JAILID010000063.1 GCA_024695465.1 Lachnospiraceae bacterium
AGACCGCCCATCGTCATGATGAAGAAAACGCCCATCGCGGAGATGACGACCACGTAGACCTGGGACAGGATCAGCGATCTGCTGTTCCACATGCCCCCGCCCGTCAGGACGTTAAACAGAATAAAGATGCCGACAAGACCCGCGATCGGAAGAATGCTTCTGATCATATTGATCCGGGAGACTTTCGCGAGCTGCTCCTCTTTGGAGCTGACTTTTGCTGATGTTTTATCTGCCATGACTTCCTCCTTATACCATCTTAGAAATGAGCAGATTCTCATCAAGATCCTTACTGCGCATAAGCTCACCGTTTAAAGCGCCGTCTTTCATAATAAGAATTCTGTCACACATACCAATCAGCTCCATGAGCTCCTCGGAAATCATGATGATTGCCTTGCCGTTCTTTCTCATCTGATCCATCAGCTGGTAAATATCCTGCTTGACCTTGATATCGATGCCTCGCGTCGGAGAGTCAAGGACGACGATATCGGAATCCTTGCCGATCCAGCGGGCCAGAACGACCTTCTGCTTGTTGCCGCCGGAAAGGTCCGAGACGAACTGATCCGTGTTGACCATCTTGACGGACATCTCCTTGGCGTGCTTGTTGGCAAACTCTTTCAGTTTCCGGTCGCTCAGCAGGTGAGCCTTGTTCGCCAGCTCGTCCAGGGAAGGAAGGCAGATATTATCCCCGATGCTCTGGTTCATGACGACGGACTCGTTATCGCGGTCCTTGGAGGTGTAGGCAATGCTGTGCTTTATCGCCGTCGGGATATCATTGATCTGGGTACCGTCCGCGAGCGTAACGCTGCCGCTTCTGTCATAGGAGGCTCCGAAGACAGCCTTGCCCACTTCATGCATGCCGGATTCGGAAAGACCGCCGAAGCCCAGGATTTCGCCCTTGTGAAGGTCAAACGTGATATCCCGGATGAGTCCGGGGACATTTACGCCTTTGACGGACAGCACCACCTCGTCGGAGATCTTTTCACCGTAATCGGCGCGGTAGTAAGCGCCCGTTACTTCGCGGCCGACCATCAGCTTCTTAAGAGAATCCTCGTCCATATCGCTGCTCTTGACGGTATCAATGTAGACGCCGTCGCGCAGGATTGTGATCGTGTCGGATTTGTCCAGGATCTCGGAGAGGTCGTGGGAAATGAAAATAACCGTATTGCCCTCCTCGCGGATCCGGTTCATGTGTTTGTAAAGCTCTTCGCGGCCTTCCTGGGAAAGAGCGGTTGTCGTCTCGTCGATAACGACGATCTTAGGACCGAAGTAGGTGGCTTTGATTATCTCTACCAGCTTCCTGTCCTCAAAGTTGTAGTTTTCCACGGGATCCGAAGCCTTGATCTTGTCAAAGCCGTATTTTTTTAAGAGTTCCGCCGCCCTGCGGTTCATGGCGTTCGTGTTCTTGATGCCGTATTTGACGAACATATCCTCATGCCCGAGGAAGATATTTTCCGCGACCGTCAGCCCGTCCAGCGTCCCCAGCTCCTGCACGATGATGGAGACGCCTTCCTTGTTGGCTTCCACCTGATTTTTGGGGTGGATTTCTTTCCCGTCCAGAATAAACGTGCCGCTGTCGATCGTATAAATGCCCGTCAGCATATTGGTCAGTGTTGATTTCCCGGAACCGTTCTCGCCGATCAGGGCGTGGACTTCGCCCTTGTTGATGTCGAACGAGACGTTCTGCACGGCCTTTGTGATGCCGAAGGATTTGCATAAGTTCCGGACCTGTAACCTTACTTCACTCATTTTTCGCTCCTTACTTAACAATTTCACCCTTCGAGGCCCTGGTTGTCAGTGTGATGATAATCAAAAGCGCGAGGCCCGTGATGACGTCCTGAATGGCTGTCGGCGCGCCGAGCGCGATGAATCCGTAGAAAATGATATTGATCATGAACTCCCCGATGATGATGGCCTGCAGCGGGATTCCGTATTTTTTGAAGGCCATCCCGAAGAAGCAGCCCATGGTCGGAATAAAGTTCCGGCTCATGGAAGCCATGCCCGTAACCGCGACGATGGAGGATCCGTAACTGATCGTGAGGACAGCCATGACCCCGAAGAAAGCGCCGCTGATCACGAAGGCGAGCACCTTGTATTTATTGACATTGATACCCATGTTTTTGGCGACAAATTCATTGCTGCCGATTGCGTAGGTATACGTTCCGATTTTCGTGTAGTTGAGAACCAGGTAGGCGATCACGAACGCCGCCAGCGCGAGGAGCAGGTTGCCGGGCATTTTGCCGAACGCCATCATGGAAGTCGGCAGCGTCTCCTTGCCGGAAATAATGTTGGCCAGAGCCTCGTAGATAAGGGCCAGACCGGTCGTAACGATCATGGAGGGGATCCGCAGCCTGACGTAAAACGTACCGTTCAGGAAACCGACCAGCGCGCCGGTTGCGACGCAGCCCAGGATAAGGCCCGGATATCCCAGGCCGAACTGAGTCGCCAGCTTGGCGCCGATGATGGAGGAAAGGACGATGTTGGCGCCGATTGAAAAGTCAAACATTCCCATAACCATGACGAAATAAAAACCGACGGCGCCCGTCGCGGCAATCAGGCTTGCCTCAAAGTAGCTGACCATGTTGGAAGGCGAACCGAAATTGCCGGGAGTCGCGATTTTAAATACAAGCCAGGAAACGACAACCAGAAGCGCCAGTATGAGATATCCTTTGGCGCTCCCGGAGATCTTTTTCCCCGCGGAAGCTGTATTGGAAGATTCCATTTGATTTCTCCTTTGATAAAAAGGGCCGGTACCTGAAGCGATACCGGCCGGAATCACTTATGCCGCTGCATTTGTGATTAATCTTTATTTACTGACTTATCAGGCTCCTGCGCGCGCCGCAGCGTCCTCAATGGAGAGCTTCTGGGCGGTAGCTTTCAGTTCTTCCATGCTCTGGCCGGCCATCTCGACAAGCTCTTCCTCTGTGTAAGGAAGCTGATCGACGAAATATTTCTCATAGTCAGCGTAATCTTCTGCTGATGCGACATACAGATACGGGAACTCAACGTTCTCGAACTTGCCCGCGAAATCCGTGTAATTGCCCTTGATTGCGTTGTAAACCATCATGAACGCGAACAGCGGATCGCAGTAATGCCCGCCGGATTCACCGGCGACGGGATCGGAATCATCTGCCAGTCTCTCTCCGAGATCCGGAAGGAAGTCCGTGGAAACAATATCGATGTCAGAACCTTTGCCGTTCTTTACGACAGCCGCGATCGCGCCCTGGAGCGGGTCTCCGCCGCCGCCGGCCGGGATCATGGCGTCCAGGTTAGCGTCGGCAGCCATCAGGGCATCGGCAGCTTTGGCGCCGCCTTCAGAGGAAGTACCTGCGTACTGCGGCTCGGAAAGGGCGACCTGATCATCCGGATTCGCCGCATTCCATTCCTCAACGCCGACCTTGTAGCCTTCCCACCTGCCGAGCCAGGTCGCGTCGCCCTGCTCCCAGCCGATGAGGCCGATGTTTCTGTCGCCCTTGTCGATGAGCATCTGGACAAGCTTCTTGCCGTTTTCCGGCTCGTTCTCATGAACTGCGCCGACATAGTACTTGGAATCAACGGCCGCCTGATAGATCTCAGGGCTGGTCTCCTCGTTGATGATGCGGAAGAACTGGGCCAGATAAACGCCGTTGTCGTTGCAGGTCTTGATGGCGGAAGCCATCTCCGTGTCGGAAGAGTTGCAGATGATAATGCCCTGGCAGCCGGCCGCCGCAAGCGTCTCGACGGAAGCGGTGACCTGCTCGGAGACATGCGCCTGGTCGACATACTGGACGTCGACATCAAGGGCTTTTGCCGCCGCGTCAAGGATCAGTTTGCACTGGGAGCCGAGAACGTCCGTCGAGCTCCAGATGGAAACGCCGATCTTGATTTTTCCGTCCGCGGTCGTTGTTCCTTCCGTTTTCGAAGCGGTCTCCCCGCCGGAAGTGCTGGATGCCGTCGTTCCTCCGCAGCCCGCAAGGGAACTTACTACGAAGGCAGCCGTCAGAAGTAAACTGAGTAATTTCTTTTTCATGGTTCCTCCTTGAATGATTTAGATTTGCGTAAATTAATTAAGCTCTACGCATCATCATGTTCAATAATACTATACATACACTTCGCAAATTTGTCAATAATGCGCAAAAAAAATAAGATATTATATCAGTATTTGTATCACTCTTCAAAAACTTCCCCAAAAATGTTGAGACGGATACGCGAGGCGGCCGAAGGCGCTTTCCGCCTCAGGCCGCCCGGCGTCACCCGATTCGTTCCTTCATGTATTCCGCCAGACGGACCGGATCGTCTCCGAAATCCGCCCGGTCCAGCCAGACTGCGTCCTTCTCCCTTTTAAACCAGGTGATCTGCCGCTTGGCGAAATGCCGGGTATCCCGTTTTATGATCCGAACCGCCTCTTCAAGCGTGGTTTTTCCGTCCAGGCAGTCCAGCATTTCCTTATAGCCCAGTCCCTGCATGGAGATATCCTTTCTGTCAAGCCCCATCGCCTTGAGGTACAGAACCTCATCGCAAAGTCCCTCGTCCATCATAAAGTCCACGCGCCTTTCGATTCTCTCATAGAGCTTTGCCCGGTCCATGGAGATCACGAAATAAAAAAGATCGTAGGGGCTCTCCTTCTGCTTTTCCTCCTCATTGTGGGCGCTGATGCCCTGTCCGGTCTCCTCAAAATATTCGATGGCCCGGATCACCCGCTTCACGTTGTTGGGGTGGATTGAACGCGCCGAGTCCGGATCCAGCGCGGCGAGGCGTTCGTGGAGGGCTTCATTTCCATTCTTTTCGGCAAATGAAAACAACTCCGCCCGCTTATCTTCGCGGGCCCCGGTCTTCGTGAAATCGATATCCCGGGTTACCGCCTGGATGTAAAAGCCGGTGCCGCCGCAAAGAATCGGCGTGCGGCCCCGGGAAGCGATATCGCGGATCGCTTCTTTGGCCAGCGAGGCGTAGCGGACGACGTCGAACGCATCCTTCGGCTCCGCGACGTCAATGAGGTGGTGCGGAATCCCCATCATCTCCTCTTTTGTGATCTTGGCGGAGCCGATATCCATATATCTGTAGACCTGCATGGAATCGGCGGAGATGATCTCCCCTCCGATCCTCCGGGCCAGTTCGACGGCCGCTTCGCTCTTGCCGGCCGCTGTGGGGCCGGCTACCACGATCAGTTTTTGTTTTTTATCAGACAATTCTCCTGAACCTCTTTTCCAGATCTCGTTCCGTAAGCGTGATAATCGTCGGGCGGCCGTGGGGGCAATGATAGGGATCGTCGCAGCTGAACAGTTCGTCGATCAGGGCTTTCGCCTCCGGAAGGGATAGCCTGTCCCCTCCTTTGACGGCCGCCTTGCAGGCCTCCGTCGCCACTTTGAGGACATAGATCCCCAGTTTCTTCGCGTCCGTCGTCGTCTCGAGATGATCTAAAAGCTCGGTAAACAGCGTCCGGGAACCCAAAGCGGAAAGCGAGTAGGGTACCGCGGAGATCTTGTATTCATTTCCCCCGAAAGATTCGATCTCAAAGCCGCAGGAAGCGAAGGCTTCCGCGTAAGCTTCTATAAGGGCCCTTTCTTCCGCGGAGAGCGAGATGATCAGGGGAGGCGAAAGCTGCTGGGAGCTGACCGCGCTGTTTTCGTACTCCCGCATGAAACGGCAATAAAGAACTTTTTCGTGGGCGGCGTGCTGGTCGATCATATAGAGCTTATCCCCGAATTCCACGATCCAGTAGGTGTTGAAAGCGCAGCCGATGATCCGCCTTAATGGGGCTGCTTCCGGTGAAAGAAAAGGAGGAAGAAAGCTCTGCTGTTCATATTTTTCCCGAACCTTGCCGCCGGGGGCTGCTGTATCCGCGGGCGCGGCATCCTGCGAGGCTGACGGCTCCGCAGATAGTCTGCCGTCTGCGGCGGCTGAAGTTTTTCCGGATGACTGGCTTATATCGGATGCTGAGGGGGTTTCGGATACCGGGCTTTTTTCGGCGGCTGAGGCTTCCGAAGCCGGCGGCCCGGATGCCCTCCTGCTGTCCGCTTCCGCCGGATGCGGAAAAGGTACGGCGGCGGCCCCTTCCGCCGGAAGCCGGCTGCCCTTCCCAGGCAGCGGGGACGCGGCGCTTTCTCCCGGGACAGTGTCTTCTTTTGATCCTCCGCTTTGCGCGGGAGCCGGCCGCTCCCCGGGAAGCCTGCTCTCCCTGCGTGAAGCGCTGCCTGCAGCCGCGGGAGCGGCGGACGCAGCTCCCTGCTCCCGCAGGTATTCCCGCTCAAAAGGCGCCGGAGAGTCGTACTTTGTTTTCCTCTCTTTTGGAAGCGGCTTCTCGGGCGGATTCAGCGAAGTCCGAAGGATCATCTCCTGGTACTGCAGCACCCGCTGGACCCCGTGCATCACCGCGTTCAGGACGCTTTTCTCATCGGAGAAGCGGACGTCCATCTTGGTCGGATGGACATTGACATCCACCTTATCCCCGTCGACCTGGATGCTGAGGCAGGTAAAGGGATACTGGCGCTGCATCAGTTTATTCCCGAACCCTGACTCGATCCCAAGCGAGACGATCCGGCTTTTGACATAGCGGCCATTGATGAAATAGTTCTCGAAATTGCGGTTGCCCCGGGCGATGGAAGGCTTGGCGATAAAGCCCGTCATATGGACCGGTCCTTCAAAATAGTCGACCGGCAAAAGCTCTTCGGTGACGTTTCTCCCGTAAATATGGTAGAGGGCGTCCTTTAAGCTTCCGTTTCCGGTTGTGGCCAGGCGGGTGCTGCCGTTTACCAGATAGGAAAAGCCAATGTCCGGCCTCGAAAGGGCCAGCTGCTCGACAAAAGCGCCGACATGGGCGCCCTCCGTCGAAGGCGTTTTCAGGAATTTCGCCCGGGCCGGTGTATTGTAGAAGAGATCCCTGACCACAATGGTGGTTCCGTCGGGCGCCCCGACTTCCTCCAGCAGCTTTTCCTTTCCCCCTTCGATCACATAGCGGGAAGCTGCCGCGTCATCCTCCTGTTTGGTGATGAGCTCGACCCGGCTTACAGCCGCTACGGAGGAAAGCGCCTCCCCCCTGAAGCCCAGGGAAGCAATGGATCTTAGTTCCTCCACGCTTTTCAGCTTGGAAGTCGCGTGTCTTAAAAAGGCAAGGCGGACATCTTCCGGGGCGATCCCCCGGCCGTTGTCCGTAATCCGGATCATGGAGATCCCGCCTTCCCGGATCTCGATGGTGATCCGGGAAGCCCCGGCGTCGATCGCGTTCTCCGTCAGCTCCTTCACAACGGAAGCGGGTCTTTCAACGACCTCGCCGGCGGCGATCTTATCTACAGTTGTCTGATCTAATATATGAATAGCGCTCATGTATTTTTCCAACGATTCTTCAGCTTGTTCTGGAGCCGGTAAAGCTCATTCAGCGCGTCTACCGGCGTCATGTTCGAGATATCCATATCTTTCAGTTCCGTGAGGATGTCCTCGTCCCGGACCGTATCAAAAAGCGACATCTGGCTGAGGTCCACCTCATCGTAATGGGCCGTCTTGCTCTTCGTCTTCGGTCCGATCCCGGCTATGGATTCGACCGCGGCGGTGATATCGGATGCGGAAAGCTGTTCCGCCAGCTGGCCGGCCCGGGTGAGCACGGCCTCCGGGACCCCGGCGAGGCGCGCCACCTGGACACCGTAGCTTTTATCCGCTCCGCCTTTTATGATCTTGCGGAGAAAGACGATCCCGTCTTCCTTCTCCCTTACGGCAATACAGTAATTATTGACGCCGTCCAGCTTGCCCTCCAGCTCGGTCAGCTCGTGATAGTGCGTCGCGAAAAGGGTTTTGGCCCCGATAATCTTCCGGTCGGCAATGTACTCAATCACGGCCCAGGCGATCGAGAGTCCGTCGAAAGTGGAGGTCCCCCGCCCGATCTCATCCAGGATGAGGAGACTTCTCGGCGTCGCGTTCCTTAAGATATTGGCCACCTCCGTCATCTCCACCATGAAGGTAGACTGGCCGGAGGCCAGATCGTCTGAAGCTCCGACCCGGGTGAAGATCCGGTCCACAAGTCCGATATCGGCGCTTTTGGCGGGAACGAAGCTTCCGATCTGGGCCATGAGCACGATCAGGGCAGACTGGCGCATATAGGTGGATTTTCCGGCCATGTTCGGGCCGGTGATGATGGAAACCCGCTTTTTCTTCATGTCAAGATAGGTGTCATTGGGCACAAAAGCGTCATTTTCAATCATTCTCTCGACAACCGGATGCCTGCCTCCCTTGATATCGATGCGTCCGTCCTCATTGATCTTCGGCCGCACATAACGGTATCGGCGGGCAGCCTCGGAGAAGGAAGCCAGAACGTCCAGCTCCGCGATGATCCCCGCTGACTTCTGGATGCGAACCAGGTTTTTGCCGATTTCATCCCGGACTTCGCAAAAAAGCTCGTATTCCAATGAATTTAGTTTGTCCTCCGCTCCCAGGATCTTATCTTCCAGCTCCTTAAGGCGCGGCATGGTATAGCGTTCCCCGCCCACCAGCGTCTGTTTTCTTGTATAGCTGTCCGGAACCTTGTTCTTAAAGGAATTGGAGACCTCTATGCAGTAGCCGAAAACCCGATTAAATTTCACTTTGAGTGTGTGGATCCCGGTCTTCTCCCGCTCGCTGGCTTCCAGCTCCGCCAGCCAGCTCTTCCCCTCCTTCCGCGCGGCCCGGTAGCCATCCGCCTGGGCGTTGTATCCGTCCCGGATGATCCCGCCTTCCTTCATGGCCAGAGGCGGATCCTCCGCTATGGCCGCTTCGATCAGCGAACAGATATCCTCCAGCGGATCGAAGGTCTCATAGAAGCTGTTCATGCGTTCCGCCGCAAGCTCGCCCATCAGGGCCTTGATATGGGGCAGCATCTCAAGGGAATGTTTCAGGGCGATCAGATCTCTGGGATTGGCGCTCTTATAGCTGATCCGGGCCGCAAGCCTTTCCAGATCATAGACCGGGTTCAGGTATTCACGAATCTCCGAACAGGTGATTTCGTTATTGTTCAGGGCTTCAACGGCGTCGAGCCGTTCCTCGATCATTTTCCGGTCGATCAGCGGCTGCTCGATCCATTTTCGAAGCAGCCTGGCGCCCATGGCTGTCCGGGTCCTGTCCAGCACCCAGAAGAGGGAGCCCCGCTTTTCCTTTTCCCGGAGGGTTTCAATCAGCTCCAGGTTCCTCGCGGAGGAAGCGTCCATCAGCATAAACTCTTCTGTGTGGTATGGCTTAAGGCTCGAGAGGTGGCTGAGATCGTTCTTCTGGGTCTCGAAAAGATAGGAAAGCAGGGCCCCGGCCGCGTTGACGCCGCAGCCAAAGGCCCCGACTCCCAGTCCATCGAGGCTGCCGATATGGAAGTGGTCGAGAAGGGTCTGCCGGCAGGAAGCGTCGCTGAAGTAGCGGGCGTCCATGGGCTCGATCAGGATCCCCAGCCGTCCCTTAAGGTCGTCGGTATTGATGCCGGACATCATAAAGGCTTCGTTGCAGATGATTTCCGAAGGCGAGTATTTAAAAATTTCGTCCGAAAGCTTGCGCAGGCTGTCCACTTCCGTGACAAGGAATTCACCGGT
>JAILID010000161.1 GCA_024695465.1 Lachnospiraceae bacterium
GAACAGGATTCCTTTGCCTTATCACACGGGCCTGCCTTGCTTAAGACAGACATCTGGCAGTAAGGCAATGCGGGACGAACACCGAAGTTGTTGTCATTGTTGACGTTGTTGTTGTTCACTTCGCCATCGCCGTTGACGGCACCCGCGTTGTTATCATTGTTGTTGTTGGGCGACCGCAGCCACCACCAGCCCGGTCATACATTTACAACCCTGTCCCTTATGTTATAAGCCGATCCCGGCTTATAGCCCAAAGCGTTTCCTGTCGCTTTTCATCCATGCCCCGAGCAGGTTCTGGCAGTCATACACTTTACGGGTGATCTGCTCATACTGCTTCGGGAGGATGCACTGCTGTTCCATAGCGAGCTACGCGATATAGGCCAGCAGCTTCAAAGAGGTCTGCACCTTACGCTGATGAGCGAGCCGCCGTTCGGCCTGCTCCTTGTCCTCTGCCCGTACGAATACCTCATTTGCGTAATACAGGTCTTCAATCACATCCAGCGCATAGTTCTGCATGCGGGAGACAAGCGTAAAGCGGTATCGTTTTGGCGATTTATCTGTCACTGTCATTACATAGGAACAGAGGTCTTTTGCTTTAATGATAACGGACAGTTCACTTTTATTTGCTGTTCCCATGGATCTGCGCACATCCCGAAATACATATACTTATACAGAATATACTTTAGCAAAACCGGCCCGGTTTTTCAAGATAAAGCGATAAAGTGCAGCCGTATGTCGACCTGATAAATCCTCTATACCAAGGATCAACGTACACCCCTCTATCATGCTTGTGTTCGCATTTAGAACCGCAAAATCGAAAGGCTGCGATATATTTGCCATCTTCCCCATTTTGGCGGCTTTGGAGCCAGTATTCATGCGGCTTCCGGGGCTTCAAAATGCGAACATGTGACCCTCCTTTGTCCGCTTTCTTGACCTCAAAATCAATGGCAGACGATATATTTGCCGCCTGCCCTTGTTTTGCCGTTTGAAAGCCGCTGTTTATGCAGGCTCCAGAGCCCTAAAAAGCGGACAGAGCCCACACTTTGTTTACCGGCTTTTTCCCCGTCCCCGCTCCGTGATCTGCTTCCTGTCTTTTACGGCATTCCGCGCGGACCTGCGCTGCCGATCCTGCTCCGCCGATTCGGTCTTGAACCTCTCCAGGGAAGCCAGGATGCTCGGCCGGAAGCTCCGTGCCTTTTCGATCAGGACGGCGATTGCCTTTTTCAGGATCCGGATGAACCGGGCCGGATCCTTCCCATGCTTTTTGATCGACCCGGCGACAGGCTCTACGATCAGTTTCTTTTTCATCTTCTTCAAGTCTTCGACCGGCATGCCCCGCATCATGGCATCGCTGACGGCCGCGTTCCATTCCTGTCGGACCTCGTTGCTCTTTCTGATCTCCGCTTCCTTCGGATTGTTCTTCCCGATCTTCTGCGTGGCAAGGAAGGGGCCGCCTCTAGGAAAAACAGTAAGCTTATCCTCCTCCGGTACCAGTTCATTGATGAGACCGGTGAAAAATCCTCTAGCCCCATCGGTAAAGAATTTCTGTTTGAACAGCTTCTCCTTCGGTTGAAAACCGCTGTATTCGTAGACCATTCCCTTCGGCACGATATAACAACCGGGGCGGATTTTTCCATCCGCATTCAGGATCTCTTTTTTCGTTCGGACATGGCGTCCGGTCTCGTCGTAAAACATGTTGCGGCTTGCCACTTTTTCCTCTACACGATCCTTCAGTTTTCGTTCGCTGTAGATGAGATGGATGTGATAGTTGGTCATATCCCTATTGTGGTGAAGTGCGGAGACACAATATACGCCGTACTTTTCCCGGAAGGCTTCCGTGAAGAGCCGGAGCAGCTCGTCCGGATCTTTTTCCCGCAGCACCTCAGGAAGTGCGATCACCAGCTCTCTCGCTTCGATACACTGCCCCTTCGTGCCGCTCCGGCGGAAGTCGAACCGGTTCTGTTTCGCCAGTAGTTCCCAGAACTTTTCCGGGGCAGTTTCATACACGGCGTAGAGATGTTCCTGCCGTTTCGGGTTCTGTATATAATCGATCCGGCCGGTGACATTACTCAACTTTACGTTCCGTACAAATGAATGTCTTGGCATATCCATTTCCTTTCCGTGGACGTTTTTAATCCAGTTTTCAGGGGGGCTTAGAGGATTCCTCCGGCCTGCCCGTTTTCGCTATCTGGAAGGCCCTGTTTTCGCGGCCTCTGACGGCCTGAAACGTCCACATGTGATGCTGTTTTTTCAGTTGGTATTTCGTGCTGCTGCAATGGTTTTCCCCGCGAGTGCGACCTTAGGGGAGCGGTTACGAGCATACGCCCGTTCCCGGGCTGAGAAAGCGGCCGCGCCTTTCGCAGAATCATCGAAGCAGGACGGGAGATGGTTCGTGCAAAAGGCGGCAGGCCGCGTGTGGGTTTTCCGTATCCGTTCCCGGGCAGCGACTGTGGACGGAAAGCAAAACGGATACGGAAAAGCCATCGGCGCCGGAGAAAAGAAGCATTGAGCAGATGCGGATTTTCGAAGGTGACGGCTCTCCGCAGGAGCGAAATACACAGAGCATAAAACGGAGTTTTGTGCGATGGGTGTATTTCGCTCTCAATCGGCGAGGCCTTGATTTGTCCGTTTTTCGTCGTCACGTGCACTTCCGCCTTTCGCATTTTTCGCTTTTCCTTGTCTGCTCTAACAGGGACGTGTCACGTCCCTGTCGGTATCCGTCAGGGAAGAATTACCAGCGGTAATCCTCCGGTACTCCCCGGCTGTCGAGGTACTTCTGTCTGGCTTCTTCACGCTCGCTCTCGGTTTTAGCAGTTTTATATTCGCTGTATAGCTGGCGGTCGCTCATTGCCTTCAGTTTTTGTTCCAATCCTGTTCTGATCTTCTTCTCATCTTCATAAAGATCGAAGAGATGAAATCGGATCAGCTCGATAAACAATTCATAGGGTATCTGCACGTTCCTT
>JAILID010000015.1 GCA_024695465.1 Lachnospiraceae bacterium
TAAAAAGCCCTGTAATCCTCATCTTCCGCCTCGATGCACGCATTTCCCGCGAGCCCGTTCGCAAGGACCAGGCAGGTGTCGTTCGTCGAGGTGTCGCCGTCCACGGAGACCATGTTGAAGGTGTCCGGCACGATCGCGGAGAGCGCCTTCTGCAGCATCTCCTTGGAGATATTTGCATCCGTCGAGAGGAACGCCAGCATCGTGCACATATTCGGGTGGATCATGCCCGAGCCCTTGCAGCAGCCGCCGATCACGGCCTCACTTCCGTCTGAAAATGAAACCCGGACCGCCGCCTCCTTCGGCACCGTGTCCGTCGTCATGATCGCGAGAGCCGCCTCGTGGCCCTTCTCCCGGGAGCCGCCCAGCGACCCGGAGAGATTTTTCACGCCCGCGGTGATCTTGTCAATCGGGATCTGCTGCCCGATGACGCCCGTGGAGGCGACCAGGACTGCATTTTCCGGAACGTTGAACACCGCCGCGCCGGCCTCCGCCGTCTTTTTGCAGTAGGGCAGTCCGAGCTCGCCGGCGCAGGCGCTCGCGACGCCCGAGTTCCCGCCGACCGCCGAGACCTTCGCATCCGAGCCGCGCACGATGTCGCGGTCCCAGATGACCGGAGCCGCCTTCACGCGGTTCGTGGTGAAGGTGCCCGCCGCCGTGCAGGGGACCTCCGAGAAGAACAGCGCCATGTCCGCGCTGCCGTTTTTCTTGATGCCGGCCGCGCCGCCGCAGGCCGAAAATCCTTTCGCGGCGGTAAACCCGCCGTCAATCACTTCATAGCTCATATTCTGTCCTTTCCCGGATCAGATCGATTCCGGAACCATGTGAAGGCCTTCCGCCTCGTCGAGCCCGAACATGAGGTTCATGTTCTGGACCGCCTGGCCGGCCGCGCCCTTGACGACGTTGTCGATCGCACCCATCATGATAATTCTGCCCGTACGCGGATCCAGCTTGAAACCGACATCCGCGTAGTTGCTGCCCTTGACGTAGCGGGTCTCCGCCACTTTGTCCTTCTTGAGGACGCGGACGAACTTCTCATTCGCATACATCGCATCGTAGGCCGCCTTCACTTCCTCGTAGGAAGTCTCCTTCGCGAGCGACGCGTAGGCGGTCACCAGAATGCCCCTGTTCATCGGGACGAGGTGCGGTGTGAACTGGACCAGAACAGGTCTGCCCGCCGCGATCGAGAGCTGGTCCTCGATCTCCGGCGTGTGGCGGTGCACCGCGACGCCGTAGGCCTTGATCGTCTCGTTGACCTCACAGTAGAGGTTCTGAACCTTCGCGCCTCTGCCGGCTCCGGTCGTGCCCGACTTCGCGTCGATGATGACCGTGTCCGGATTGATGATCCCCGCTTTGATGAGCGGATAGATCGTCAGGATCGAGCAGGTCGGGAAGCAGCCCGGGTTCGCGATGAGCCTTGCATGCTTAATGGCCTCGCGGTTCAGCTCCGGCAGCCCGTAGACCGCCTCCGGCAGGAACTCCGGTGTCGGGTGGTGGATGCCGTACCAGGCCTCGTAGCGGGCCGCGTCCTTGATGCGGTAGTCCGCCGAGATGTCGATGACCTTTGCTTTCGAGAGCAAGCCCTCGCTCACCTTGGAGGCGCAGTAGCCCTGCGGGGTCGCTGTAAAGATGACGTCCGCCTTCTCCGCCAGCGTATCCATGTCGTCCTCAAGGCACTTGTCGTCGACGAGCTCAAACATATTTCCGTAGATGTCGGCGTACTCCTGACCGACGTAGCTTCTCGAGCCGTACCAGACAATTTCAGCATCCGGGTGATTCAGCAATATGCGAACGAGCTCCGCACCGGCGTAACCGGTCGAGCCGATAATTCCGACTTTAACCATAATGAAGTCTCCTCTTTTTTCTTTTCCTAGTATAATAGACCATCTCGCGCCAAATGTAAACCTAAAATTTTGCATATTTATGCATTATATTTGAATAATTATTCGTTCACAACAAACAAAATTTCATTTTGCACCGTTTTTTGAGTTGCATATTTTCTGCATATAGTGTATAGTTTCCGTGTCAGCAAGAAATGAACGGACATTTTGCCCGTCTAAGGAGGAAAATATATCATGAGCAAAGAAAAAGTTGTTCTCGCCTATTCCGGCGGCCTTGACACGACCGCGATCATCCCGTGGCTCAAGGAGCATTTCGGTTACGAAGTCGTCTGCTGCTGCGTGGACTGCGGCCAGGAAAGCGAGCTGAACGGACTCGACGAGAGAGCCCGCCTCTCCGGCGCAGCCAAATTATATATCGAGGACATCTGCGACGATTTCGCGGAGAACTTCATCATGCCCTGCGTGCAGGCAGGCGCCGTCTATGAAAATAAATACCTGCTCGGCACCTCCATGGCCCGCCCGGCCATCGTGAAGAAGCTGGTCGAGATCGCCCGCAAGGAAAATGCCGTCGCCATCTGCCACGGCGCCACCGGCAAGGGCAACGACCAGATCCGCTTCGAGCTCGGCATCAAAGCCCTCGCTCCGGACATCAAGGTCATCGCGCCCTGGCGCATGACCGACATCTGGACCATGCAGTCCCGGGAGGACGAGATCGCCTACTGCAAGTCCAAGGGCATCAACCTTCCGTTCGACCACTCCCAGAGCTACAGCCGCGACCGCAACCTCTGGCACATCTCCCACGAGGGACTTGAACTCGAGAACCCGGCGCTCGCCCCGAACTACGACCACATGCTGGTCCTCTCCGTCACCCCGGAGAAGGCTCCGGACGTCTCCACCGAGATCACGATGACCTTCGAGAAGGGCGTCCCGGTCAGCCTCAACGGCGAGAAAATGAAAGTCGCCGACATCATCCGTAAGCTCAACGCCCTCGGCGGCGCGAACGGCATCGGCATCGTCGACATCGTCGAGAACCGGGTCGTCGGCATGAAATCCCGCGGCGTCTACGAGACCCCGGGCGGCACGATCCTCATGGAGGCCCACAAGCAGCTGGAGGAGCTCGTCCTCGACCGCGCGACCATGGAGTTCAAAAAAGAGGTCGCCAACAAGCTGGCCCAGGTCGTCTATGAGGGCAAGTGGTTCACCCCGCTCTGCGAGGCCCTGATCGCCTTCACGAAGTCCACAGAGGAGTACATGACCGGCGAAGTAAAGTTCCGCCTCTACAAGGGCAACATCATCAAGGCCGGGACGACTTCCCCCTACAGCCTCTACAGCGAGTCCCTCGCCTCCTTCACGACCGGCGATCTCTACGATCACCACGACGCGGACGGATTTATCACCCTCTTCGGCCTGCCCTTAAAGGTGCGCGCGATGAAGCTGATGGAGACAAAGAAGGAAACCAACTGAGCAGCATTAGAAAAACCGGGAAGATGCAGGCATCTCCCCGGTTTTCATTTTGCTTCAGATGATTATCCGACGATCAGAGCGTTTCCTTCATGAAAGCTTCCATCTCGGCAGCATCCTTCTCTTCATCCGGGCCTTCGACCTGGATCGTGACCTCTTCGCCGCACTTAACTCCAAGGCTCATAAGCGCGAGGAGCTTGCTGGCGTCAACAGCCTTTCCGCCCTTGATGATCGTCACCTTGGATGTGCACGCCTTCGCCTTCTTCTGAAGAACGCCTGCCGGACGGGCATGGATGCCTTCTGAATCGGTAATAACATACTTAAACTCTTTCATTTTCCTGTCTCTCCTTTATTATTGGAATCAGTTTCCTGTTGTCTCTACTATAGCACACTATTCGGAGTTTTTGTATTATGTTTTTATAAAAATATCGGCAAATCCCGCCTGGCGCAAAACGCCGGGATCAGGCCTCGTAGGGTTTCTTCCAGAAGCTCAGGATCAGGCAGCCGACAACCGAGCCGACAATCAGGGCAACCGCGTACATGACCGGGTTGGAGATGATCGCGATGACCCAGAAGCCGCCGTGGGGAGCCGGGCTGGCGCAGCCGAACATCGCGGAGAGAGCACCGGCCACTGCGGAGCCGATGATGCAGGACGGGATGACGCGCACCGGGTCAGCCGCCGCATAGGGGATCGCGCCTTCGGAGATGAAGGAAAGACCCATGATATAGTTGACGATACCGGACTTTCTGTCAGCCTCGGACCACTTGTTCTTGAAGATCGTGGTAGAGAGAGCGATGACGATCGGGGGAACCATGCCGCCGACCATGACGGAAGCCATGATCACCTTGCCGGCTTCGGTTCCTTCAGCCAGCATGGCGGTACCGAAGACGTAAGCAGCCTTGTTGAAGGGGCCGCCCATGTCGATGGACATCATGCCGCCGACGATCGCGCCGAGCAGGACGAGGTTGGAAGTACCCATGTTGTTGAGGACGTTAGTCATCGCGGTGTTGATGCCCGCGAAGATCGGGTTGATCGTGAACATCACGAGGCCGATGCCGAGGATGCCGAGCAGCGGGTACAGAAGGACCGGCTTGATGCCTTCCAGGGAATCCGGAAGCTTCTCGCAGGCTTTCTCAAGATAGAGAGTCAGGTAGCCGCCGATGAAACCGGCAAAGAGAGCGCCCAGGAAGCCGCCGCCGACTGCCGCGCCGCCGGAGAGCCAGCCCCAGTTGTAACCGGCATTTGCCAGAGAGCCGCCGACGAAACCGACTGCGAGACCCGGGCGGTCAGCGATCGACATCGCGATGTAACCGGCCAGGATCGGAAGCATGAAGCCGAAGGCGGCGTCGCCGGTCGCCTTGAAGAAATGAGCGAGCGGTGTGTGGGAACCGAAGTCGGAAGCACCGGCTGCGGAACCGTCGAGAAGGAACGCGATGGCGATCAGGATACCGCCGCCGACGACGAACGGAAGCATGTGGGAAACGCCGTTCATCAGGTTCTTGTAGATGACGTGGCCGACGGACTCCTTCTCGCCGGAAGCTGCAGCGACTGCCGCTGTGCCGGTCTGGATCGGAGCTTCGTTGTTAAGAATGATCTTGATCAGCTTCTCCGGATCGTTGATGCCGGCGGAAACCGATGTGGAGTAGACCTGCTTGCCGCCGAAACGGGAAAGTTCGATGTTCTTGTCCGCCGCGATGATGATGCCCTTCGCGTGAGCGATCTCATCCGCTGTGAGGACGTTCTTGGCGCCGACGGAGCCCTGGGTCTCAGCCTTCAGCGTGTAGCCCAGCTCCTTCGCCTTCTTCTCGAGGGCTTCGGCTGCCATGTAGGTGTGCGCGATGCCGGTCGGGCAGGCTGTGATTGCCAGGATGTCCGGATAGCCGGAAGCGCCCGATGCGGACGCGGCTTCCTTCGCCTCCTCAGCCGCGACCTTGTCGCCTTCAGCCTTGTCGACGATAGCACGGAATTCCTCAACCGTCTTCGCGTTCCGAAGAGCGGAAGTAAAATCATCGTCCATCAGCAGGGTGGACAGGCGGGAAAGAACTTCCAGATGGACGTTTTCCTTCGTGTTCGGAGCCGCGATCAGGAAAATAAGGTTGGCGGGATCGCCGTCCGGCTCGTCATAGTCAACGCCTGCCGGCACCGTCATCGCCGCAAGGCCCGGAGCGCTGACCGCATCCGTCTTGGCGTGGGGAATCGCGATACCGTCGCCTACGCCGGTTGTGCTCTCCTCCTCGCGGGCAAGAACCGCCTTCCTGTACTTCTCCTTGTCGACAACATTTCCCTCTTTTGCCATCAAGTCAACCATCTGGTTGATCGCGTCAAGCTTGCTGTTCGCCTTTCCTCCAAGCTTGATGCCTTCCGGCTTCAATAAATCCGTGATTCTCATACACTACCTCCTTATTATATAAAACCTACATGCATGCTTTGCATGCGACGCAGCAGATGAAACACCGGATCGCTCCGCGATCCCGCAAAATCCGCAAATCGGATTGCTGCTTTTCTCTCACACTCCTATGCTTCCGGGAGTTTCGCGAGCAGCTCCTCGACCTCCGGCCTGGTAGCCAGATCCGGTGAGAAAGCGCTGGCGGAACCCGTGCAGAGCCCCATCCGGAACGCCGACTTGTAATCGCCCGTCTCCAGCATGCCGGTGACGAAGCCCGCGACCATCGAATCGCCCGCGCCTACGCTGTTTACGACCTTGCCCTTCGGAGCCGGGCTCTTTAAGATATCGCCTTTCTCGGAAATGAAAACCGCGCCTTCTCCCGCCATGGAGATCAGGACGTTCCTCGCGCCTTCCTCCTGCAGCTTCTTCGCATAGGGGATGACCTCATCCTGGGTCTTCAGGGTTACCCCGTAGATCGCGCCGAGCTCATGGTTGTTCGGCTTGATCAGGAAAGGATGGTACTTCAGGACGTTGACCAGAAGATCCCTTTCCGCGTCTACGACAATGTCGATCCCCCGGCCCAGAAGCCTTTCCATGATGCGCTCGTACATATCGCCCGGAAGCGTGTTCGGAACGCTGCCGGAAATAATAAGCATATCGCCTTCCGCGAGAGCGTCAAGCTGCGCGTAGAGTTCCTCGATATTCCCTTCCGTAATCTTCGGACCCTGGCCGTTGATCTCGGTCTCCTCGTCGGATTTCACCTTGACGTTGATCCGGGAGAGTCCTTCCTTGACTTCAATGAAATCAGACGCGACGCCGAACTGCTCCAGTCTCGCGCCGATCTCGCGTCCGGTAAAGCCCGCCATAAAGCCGAGCGCCGTACTCTCGTGTCCGAGATTCTTCAGGACGATCGACACGTTGATGCCCTTGCCGCCCGGAAGAATGTTCTCGTAATAGGTACGATTGATCACCCCCAGACGCATATTCTCGACCCGTATGATATAATCGAGCGATGGGTTGAATGTAACCGTATAAATCATTTCATCACCTCCACTATCGTTTCATATTTTTTATATTTCCTGTCCGGAACCCTGTCCGTAATGACTGCGGCGTCTGTAAAGCCCGCAAAGGACACCGCTGCCGCCACATTGAACTTGCTCCGGTCACATAAAACATACGCCTTTTTCGAATGCTCCAGAGAAATCCTCTTGATCAGGGCCTCCTGGGGATCCGGGGTCGTAAAACCGCACTCGATATTCACCCCGTTCGTCCCGAAGAAACCGATCGTAAAGTGGAAATTCCGGATCATGTCCGCCGCCTCGCCGCCGATAATGGCCTCCGTAAGCTGCTTCACCTCGCCCCCCGGAAGATAGACGCGGCAGCCCTTTCGGGAAAGCTTGCGGGCGTGGATCATGGAATTCGTCATATAGATCGCCCTTTTTTCGTCAAGGCTGTCCACCAGCATTTCCGTTGTCGTGCCCGCGTCGATAAACACGAAGTCTTTCGGAGAGACGAGTCTCGCGGCGTAGGTCCCGATGGCCTTCTTCTCTTCCCGGTAGAGCCCGTATTTCACCTCCATGGACATATCCTGCGTCATATACTGCGTATCGACAACGGTGGCCCCTCCATGCACCTTCACAAGCCGCCCCAGACCATCCAGCTGGGTCAGATCTCTTCGAACGGTCGAAGCCGAAACTTTCAGCCTTTCCGACAGCTCCTGCGCTGACACAACGCCTTCTTTTTCCAGTATTTCCAATATCGCCTTCCAGCGTTCCTCCGTAAGCATGACGATCCTTTCCCGCATCTGTGAACTGTCCCAAGCCCGATGACCCCGCGCGCGGAAACCGATATTTTCGTTCCCTTCCGCAATCACAAAACTATCATAACACCATTTTCATTCAATTTCAATCATTAATATTCAAAACAATAACAAAAATGATAGCTTTTCTTTCCTTACAATGCCAAAAAAAGACATTCTGCCCGAAAGCAGAATGTCCAAACAATATTTTCACTGTCATTCTTCCGATACAGCCGGATCTCGCTGAACGTTTTTGACCGATTAGAGCTCCCGGTTCATCTGTCCGTACAGGCTTCTCGGCACGCGGGCCCTGATCCGGATCCCCCGGGGAAGATATTCCTCATCAAAGAGCTTCCCCTCCGTCCGAATCCTTGCCAGGAACCCGGCTTTGGAGTAGGGGATCTCCCGTTCGATAAGGATCTGTCCCTCTGCGGCAAACTCCGAGAGGCCTTTGAGGAGCTCCTCCAGTCCGTTCCCTTCTTTTGCGGAGATAAAAAAGCATTTCCGGGCGTTGGGGTCCAAAAGCCGGTTCTCCGGAAAAACGATCCGATCCATCTTATTAAACAGCGTATAGACCGGTTTTTCCCCTGCGCCGAGGTCCCGGAGCGCCTCATAGACTGCCTCCATCTGCATATCCATATAGGGGCTGCCGGCGTCGACGACATGAAGGATCAGATCGGCCAGCGCCGCCTCCTCCAGCGTGCTCTTGAAAGCTTCTACCAGATGATGAGGCAGCTTCCGTATGAATCCTACCGTATCCGTAAGCAGCACCGAGTCTCCGTCCGGAAGGATCAGTTCCCTGGTGGTCGGATCCAGGGTCGCGAAGAGAGCGTCCTCCGCCAGGACATCCGCCCCGGTCAAACGGTTGAGAAGGGTGGATTTTCCCGCATTGGTGTAGCCAACAAGCGCGCAGGTTTTCGTCTTCCCCTCCTGCCTCCTTCCCCGGATCAGCTCCCTGTGCCTCTTAACTTCAGCAAGCTCCTCCTTCAGCGCCGAGATCCTTTTCCCGATCAGCCTTCGATCCATCTCCAGCTTTTTCTCGCCCGGTCCCCTGGTTCCGATCCCGCCTCCCAGACGGGACATGGAACGCCCGATCCCTAAAAGGCGGGCCGAGCGGTATCGGAGCTGGGCCAGCTCCACCTGGATCTTCCCTTCCCGGCTCCGGGCCCTGCCCGCAAAGATGTCAAGGATGAGCATGGTGCGGTCCATGACTTTCATTTCCAGGATATCCGCAAGATTATTATACTGGGCCGGGGTAAGCTCGTCGTCGCACACGACGCCGTCCGCGTCAAAAGCGGCGGCTGTCTCCCTCACCTCCTCCAGCTTTCCCTTGCCGAGATAGGTCCCGGGATGAATGTTCTCCCTCATTTGAACCACCTGGCCAGCCGGTTCGGCCCCTGCCGTCAGAAGAAGCTCGGCAAGCTCCCTGAGAGACTCCGCGACATGGCTCCCGTCGTCCGTAACGGCCGCAAGCAGGACAAAACGTTCCTTCTTCACTTCATTTTCAATCATCAGCTTCGGAAGCGCCTCCTTATCCCCTTGTAACCAGAAAAGCGTATTCTTTCGCTCCGTCCTCGTCAGCGGAATACTGCCTTACGTAGGCAGCTGCTTTCTCCCGGGCCTCGTTCCATTGCCCAAGATACTCGAGCGCGATGATTTCGTTATAATAAAGACCGGCGGCTGTCATCTCATCGGCACAGGAAAGCCCCTGGCGGATCATCTCCAAGGCGCCCTCATAATTCCCGTCGGCCATATCGCAGAGCGCGAGCCCGTCGCAGGCCGCAGCCTTCGCCGCGTCCTTGTCCAGCCGGGCGGTAAAGACCGCCCTGGCGTTTTCCGTCTCGCCCAGGGCAAGATAAGACCGGCCCAGAAGCATCATGGAGCTTACATCCTCCGGCGACTCTTTTACCGCCATGGCAAGGTTGTTCTTCGCGTTTTCGTAATCTTCCAGATAGTAGTAGGCCGAGCCCCTGCTGGAATCGCTTTCATCGGAAACCGCTCCTTTGATGATCTTTTCCAGATAAGCGGTCCCCTCCAGCTTTCTGCCGCAGCTCCTGTAGACCTCATAGATCCGGATCATCAGATCCGAACTCGGATTGTTATCCGCAATACGCCCGAAATCTTCCGCCGCTTTCTCAGGCTCCCCGCTGGAAAGATATACGCTGCCGCGCAGGAAAAGGACTTCCGCGTCATAGTTCCCGTTCAGGAGCTCCTCGTAGAGGACCAGCGCCTTCTCATATTCCCCATGTTTCACCCGGGAAGAAGCCAGGTAGAATTTTGTATCCCTGATAAAGGCCGGATCCGCATCGTCCGCATTGAGCAGCGACTTTTCAAAAGAGATGCAGGCATCCGCATAGCTGCCCTCCATCAGCTGGGATATCCCAATTCCCCTCCAGCTTTCCGCCAAATTGCTTCCTTCCGCGATCAGTTCTTCGTAGGACTTCCGGGCCTCCTCATAATTCCCCGACTCCAGGAGTTCTCCGGCCAGTTCGATCGGTTCCCTCTCCTTCTCTTCTCCGCACCCGGCAAGGAAAACCGGCAGAATGAGCAAGGCCGCGCAAAGAAGACCTTTCCGCATAGCTAAGTAGCGCCTGACTGCCTCCAAGTCTTAATCCTCCGCGAGCAAAGAGGGATACACTCCCTCGTTCGCCAGCTTCAGGAAAGCTTCCTCTACGGTTTTGCGGTCTTCCTTATAGGTCACGCCGAACCAGCGGTCGTTCGTCTTTAACACCTGTACGCGGGCCTCACCTGCTTTCAGAAGCTCGTCCACAATAATGGGAAGAAGGTATTCCGCCTTGATATCACCTTCCGGGATCCGGCTCAGGAATTCCGGGAACCCGGTTTTCAGCCTCTCCATAAATGAGGGCGAGAATCCCCACATATTCATTGAGACCAGGCTGTCCGGATCCAGCTTCACGAGGCCGTTTTCCGTCTCCGCTGCCGCGCCTTCAGCTGTCTTTATGATATTCTTCGTCTCGTCAATGCCCCTAAGGAGCCCCTCCGAATCAAGCGAGCAGATCCCGCGGGTCACGCCTCCGTTATCCGAAAGGGTATTCCTGAGGACAAAACCCGCCATATAGATGTTTTCCTTTCCGTCCTCCGCCTGATCCGATACCAGCGCGTCGTGAAGGGCGCGGAAGCCTTCCTTCCCGTAATAGTCGTCCGCGTTCACGACCGCGAAAGGCTCCTTTATCACATCCCGGGCCGCCAGGATCGCCTGGCCGGTTCCCCAGGGCTTGCCGCGTCCTTCGGGAAGCGAATAGCCTTCCGGAAGATCATCCAGTTCCTGGTAGGCATACGCGACCTCCACCTTGCGGCTGATCCGATCCCCGATGATCTGCCTGAAATCCTCGTCCAGATCCTTTCTAATAATAAAGACCACCTTGTCAAATCCGGCCTCTACCGCGTCATGGATCGAATAATCCATGATGATCTCACCGTTCGGTCCCACCGGGGTAAGCTGCTTGATGCCGCCTCCAAACCGGCTCCCGATTCCTGCCGCCAAGATAACCAATGCTGTTTTTTTCATTGCTCCGTGCTCCTTTCCGCGCTTAATTTCTCTGCCTGATCAAAGCGGATCAGGCTGTCTATCATTTCATCCAGCTCGCCGTTTAATATGCTGTCTATCTTATGAAGAGTCAAATGGATCCGATGGTCCGTAACCCTTCCCTGTCCGAAATTGTAGGTTCGAATCTTCTCGGAACGATCCCCGGTTCCGATCTGGCTGCGTCTTAAGTCCGCCCTCTTCTCGTGCTCCTCCCTTTTCCGCCGGTCATAGAGCTTCGCCCGAAGCACCTGAAGCGCCCGGGCCCGGTTCTTCAGCTGGGATTTCTCATCCTGGCAGGAGATGACGATCCCGGTCGGAATGTGGGTGAGGCGCACAGCCGAATCCGTCGTGTTGACGCATTGCCCTCCGTTTCCGGTTGCCCGGAATACGTCGAAACGGCAGTCCTTCATGTCGATCTCAACATCCACTTCTTCCGCTTCCGGCAGGACAGCCACCGTAACCGTCGAGGTATGGATCCGTCCGCCGCTTTCCGTCTCCGGAATCCTCTGCACCCGATGCGTTCCCGACTCGTATTTGAGCCGTTCGAAAACGCCTTCGCCTAAGATGCGGAACGTACATTCCTTAAAGCCTCCGATCCCGCTCTCATTCAGCGAGACCATCTCCGTTTTCCAATGACGGCTGTCCGCGTAGCGAGTGTACATGCGGTAGATCTCCGAGGCAAAAAGCGCGGCTTCCTCGCCGCCCGCTCCGGCCCGGATCTCCACGATAGCGTTTCTCCGGTCGTCCGGATCGGAAGGAAGGAGCAGGACCTTCATTTTATTCGTAAGAAGTTCGATCTTCTCCTGCGCGTCCTCCAGCTCTTCCTTCAGCATCTCCCGCATCTCCGGATCCTTCTCGCTTTTTAAGAGCAGGCGGCTGTCTTCTTCCGTTTTCTCCGCTTCATCCAGCGCCCTGCGGCACTCGGCGATCGGGGCAAGCTGGGCTTCTTCCTTCATAAGAGCCGTGAGCCTTTCCGTCTCATTCTGCATACCGGCCGATTCCAGCTCCCGCAGGACCTCCTCATATCTTCTCAAAATTCCTTCTATTTTATCCGTCATGCTTCCTCCCGGAAAAAACCTGTCCGAAAACCGCGGACAACACCCTGTCCCTTCCGGCAAGATCCCTGAGAACGCGCACGTCCTCGTAACCATCCGCCTTCAGGATCGCCGCAACAGCTTCCGCCTGCCGAAAACCGATCTCCAGGATCAGCCGGCCTCCCGGCACAAGATGCCTCCCCGCCTCCCCGGAAATAGCCCGATAAAAGGCCAGGCCGTCAGGCCCCCCGTCCAGCGCGAGGCGCGGCTCATAGCAGCTCACCTCCTCCATAAGGCCCGGAATCTCATCCGATTCGACATAAGGAGGATTTGCCGTTATTATATCATAAAAACCATCAATAGCCGCAAACAAATTACTGAAAATGAAATTCACCCCGGCACCGTACTTTTCCGCGTTCTTTGCCGCGACGCAAAGCGCTCCGGGTGAAATATCGGAAGCGTCATACGCGCATCCCGAAGGCCCTTCCAGACAAAGAGTGACCGGGATGCAGCCCGATCCCGTGCAGAGATCGAGGACCCTGAAGCCGCTTTTCAAATGCGAAAGAGCCTCCTCAATCAGGGTTTCCGTATCATATCCAGGGATCAGCACTTCCGGCGAAACAAAAAAATATCTCCCGTAGAATGGAGCCCTTTCCGTAATATAGGCCAGCGGTTTTCTGGCCGCGCGTTCCAAAAGAAGCTTGTTATAACGCCTTTCCGTCTCCGCCGGAACCTCCTCAAACAGCCGCGTTCCATACTCCGGCAAAGACAGATCCGCCGCAAACAGAAGCAGCTCCCTGGCGTCGGCTTCCGCTTCGGGGCAGCCCGCCTTTCGAAGCAGCGCCTCCCCCTCTCTCAAACAGGCCGTGTATTTCATTTTCCCTGCCAGGCCCTCCAGTCAAAAACCTTTTCGACCGCGGCGATGGCGACCTCCACCATCTCCGCATCCGGCTCCCGGGTGACAAGCCCCTGGAGGGCCAGTCCCGGTTTGGACAGCGCGCAGATGGCCTTATTGTCGGACGACCCCGCCGTCCTCAGGATCTCATAGGAAAGGCCGGCCACGACAGGGATAAGGAGCAGGCGGGAGAGAAGCCGCATAAGAGGCGACCGGATCCCCAGCATCCCCAGAAAGATCGAAGCGATCACCGAAACCATGATGACAAAAAGCAGGAAGCTGGTTCCGCAGCGCTTATGCCTTCTCGACGCCTTCAGCACGTTTTCCACCGTGAGATCCCAGCCGTTTTCCACGCAGTTGATGCATTTGTGCTCAGCCCCGTGATAGGCGAACACGGTCTGTATATCCTTCATGCGGGAAATCAAAAACATGTAGGCCATGAAAATGAGGACCCTGATGAGGGCCTCGCAGACGGAGATCCCGATCTCCGAAATCGCGGCCTTCCGCAGCAGCGAAGCCAGAAGGTAGGGAAGGAAGAAAAAGAGCCCGATCGAAAAAAGAAGCGAAAAGGCCACCGTAGCGCCCATGATGAGATTCCACTCCTTCTCCTCTTTCGCCTTGTCCTTCTCCGTCTTTTCGGCCTTCCCGGCCTGTTCGTCCTCCTCGTCCCCGGCGGCGTACTCCGCCGACCACATGAGGGATGAGACCCCGATGACCATCGAATCGACAAAGGATACGACGCCCCTTAAGATCGGCACCTTCATGACGCCCGGAAACGGGCAGATACTTTTGCAACAATCTTCCTTCACCTCTATGGTATGATCCGCCTTCCGAACGGCCACCGAATAGCGGTCGCCGTTGCGCATCATAATTCCCTCAAGGACGGCCTGTCCCCCAATTCCTGATGATTTCTGCATTCTTCCCCCCTGTGACCGGACAGATGTCCTGCTGCAAAAAAAGGACGGGCATCAGCGCCGTCCTCTTATCGCTTTTCATTTTACTTGCCCAGACCAAACTTCTTGTTAAATGCCTCGATACGTCCGCGCGCCCTGACTGCCTTCTGCTGGCCCGTATAGAACGGATGGCACCTGGAGCAGATTTCAACGTGAATATCCTTCTTGGTAGAACCGACGGTAAACGTGTTGCCGCAGTTGCAGGTAACAGTTGCCTGATAGTACTGGGGATGGATCCCTTCTCTCATTCTTTTCACCTCTTCAAATTTGCAAATTTCCGACTTGCATAGTACTTGTCATAAAGACAGCGGGCTAATTATAACACAGCCGGCACAAAGAAGCAAGGCTTAATTCCATTTATCGAGAACCGAATTGACGACTTCCTGATTCGTCGGATATTTCGCGAAGGCGTTGAGCAGCGCCTCCACCGCTTCCTCCGCTTTGACCCCGTTGATCTGGCGGCGGATGCGCTCGACCGCCTCCTTCTCATCGGCTCCGAGCAGCAGGTCTTCCCGCCGGGTCCCCGAACGGACGATATCGATGGCGGGGAAAATGCGTTTTTCCTGCAGCTTCCGGTCCAGTATCAATTCCATGTTGCCGGTTCCCTTGAATTCCTCATAGATGACGTCGTCCATCTTGCTGCCGGTGTCGATCAAAGCCGTGGCCAGGATCGTAAGGCTGCCCCCCTCGCGCATGTTTCTGGCCGCCCCGAAAAAGCGTTTCGGCATGTAAAGGGCCGTCGGGTCAAGACCGCCCGAAAGGGTTCTTCCGCTGGGGGGGACGAGCACGTTATAGGCCCTTGCCAGACGCGTAATGGAATCGAGCAGGATGATCACGTCCTCCTGCATCTCCACCAGTCTCCGGGCCCTCTCGATCACCAGCTCCGCGACCTTCTTATGGTGCTCCGGGGTCTCGTCAAACGTCGAATAGACGACTTCCGCATTTTCACCGCTGATAAACTCCCTTATATCCGTCACCTCCTCCGGCCTCTCATCGATCAGAAGAACGATCAGATAGCTTTTGGGGTTGTAGAAAAGGATCGATTTCGCAATCTCCTTCAGCAGCGTCGTCTTGCCCGCCTTGGGCGGGGAGACGATCATGCCTCTCTGTCCCTTGCCGATCGGAGAAATGAGATCGACGATTCTGACAGCCCGGCTGCCATCCTTTCTCTCCAGACGGATCCTTTCATCGGGAAAGATCGGCGTCATGCGGTCAAAGGAATACCTCTTTCGGGCTTCATCCGCCCTTTTCCCATTGACAAAGCCCACATAGAGCAGGCCGCCGTACTTTTCGCCGATCCCCCGCTCCCTTTTATAGCCGGTCACATAATCGCCGGTCCGAAGGGCAAAACGGCGGATCTGGGATGGCGATACATAAACGTCTTCATCGCCGGGCATGTAGTTGGCGTTTCGAAGAAAGCCGTATCCATCCGGCATGATTTCAAGGATACCGCTGGCGTGACGGGTCGGAATCGTCGCATGGGCAGGATTCCCCGCGGGCATCTCCCGTTCGCCTCCGGCGCCCTTCTCCTCCGTCTCTTCCGCTTTATTCCCCTCGGAAGCCGTCAGGTCCGAAGCTTCCGCGGATGCTTTTTCCGCTTTTTCCGCTTCCTTCAGCGCGCCGCCTTCCTCTTTGCCGGCCTGTCCTTCAGCCGAAAGCGGCAGTTTTTCGGCTGCCGGAACCGAATCCGCGGGCTCCGCTTTCCTGTTCTCTTCAGTCTCCGCGCTTTCCGCCCCGGGCTCCTTCTTTCTGTTTTCCTCAGGGACTTCTTCCGCGGGAACAGCCTTCCGCCTTCTTCCCTCGCCCCTGCGCTTGCTGACGGATACGTTCAGTTCACCTTTTCTCCGTCCCTTCCCCTCCTGCGTCTCCTCTCCGGCTTCCTTCTTGTCCGCCGTCTTTGCTCTTCTGCGGACACGGGCCGGGGCGGCCGGTTCCGCGGCCGGAGATTTTTCTTCTTTTGTTTTCTCCGGCGCCGGAGAGTTTTGGAATACGGGAATCGGCATGCCGGCTGCTTTCGCCACCTCCACTGCGCGTTCCTGTTCATCCAATTCGACCATCGCCTCGATAAGCCGGGCTTTCTTCATCGCGGAGGAATTGCGTACGCCTCTGGCCCTTGCCAGCTGACGCAAAACGATAACCCCGAGGGTCTCATATTTTTCCTTCGTCATGTCATTTGCCATATTATACCTATACTTTCTTAAAAACAGACATGTCATCTTCGCTCACCCGGATCCTTTATGGGAACGCGGCGCAAGCGCCTTAGTATCTCCTCCAGATCTTAGGCGTCAGAAGAAGCAGCATCGGGAAAAGCTCAAGACGTCCTGCCAGCATGTCAAAAATCAGAATCACCTTTGAAAACGGGGAGAAAAAGCTAAAATTCCGGGTAGGCCCGACAAGAGAAAGGCCCGGCCCGATATTGTTGATGGTAGCCGCCACAGCTGTAAAATTCGTCGTAAAATCATGATTATCAATCGATATCAGAAGAAGGGAAATCACGTAAAGCGCGCAATAAACCGCTAAGAAGACATTTGTGTTCCGAACCGTCTCGTGCGCGACGGATACCCCGTCGAACTGGATCCTCTTGATAAATCTCGGATGGGTGATCGTCGCGATCTCCTTGCGGATGGTTTTGATGAGAAGGACGATCCGGGACACCTTGATGCCTCCGCCTGTAGAACCCGCGCAGGCCCCGCACATCATCAGAGTGACCAGGATCGTCTGGCTGAAGGCCGGCCATTTGTCGAAATCCGTCGTCGCGTAGCCCGTGGTCGTGATGATCGTCCCCACCTGGAAAGCCGCATGGCGGATACTTTCCCCGATCGACCCGTACAAGCCGCTGATATTCAGGGTAATGATCGCGATGGAGGCCAGAATGATGAAGAGATAAGCCCGGACTTCACTCATGGAAAAGGCAAGATTCCATTTTTTTCCGAGCAGGTAAAAATAGAACTGGAAATTGATCCCGCAGGCAATCATAAAAAAGGTCGTAATGTTCTGCAGCGCGGGGGAATAGCCCATGTAGCCGGCGTTCTTTACGGAAAAGCCTCCTGTGCCGACCGTACCGAACGTATGGCAGAGCGCTTCAAAGAAGGGCATCCCGAAAATGGTCAGGAAAATGCATTCCGCCACCGTGATCGCCAGATAGATCGCATAGAGGATAAAGGCGCTGTCCCGGATCTTCGGAACGAATTTGCCTACGACCGGCCCCGGACTTTCCGCCTTCATAAGGTTAAAGGTCGATCCTCCCAGAAGCGGCACGACCGCCAGCATGAAGACAAAGATCCCCATTCCTCCGACCCAGTGCGTGAAGCTCCGCCAGAAAAGCGAGCAGTGATTCATCGACTCCACCTCCGGCAGGATGGAAGCTCCCGTCGTCGTGAAGCCGGAAACCGTCTCAAAGACCGCATCCAGATAGAAAGGTATATCGCCGCACAAGGTAAAAGGAATCGCGCCGATCAGGGACATGACCAGCCAGGCCAGGCCGACGACGGCAAAACCTTCCCTGGCGAATACCTTTCGGTTTTTGGGTTTTTTTATGGTCATGAGGGTACCGAGAAAAAAAGCAAGCGCGGCGGTAAGAAGGAAATAAAGTCCAGCCGTTTCGCGGTAGATGAGCCCGACGAGCGCCGGCAGAAGGAGCAGTCCCCCCTCAATTTTCAAAATCCAGCCAAGAATAAAAATAAGAATCATGTAATTCATAATCTGTCAGCTCCGTTCTCAACTATCAAGAATATCGTCCAGATCGTTAAAGCGGTTCTTGCGCAGCGTGACAAGCACTACGGAATCCCCGACCTTTATCACATCCTGGCCGGAGGGGGTGAACAGCTTCCCATCGCGGTATATCTTGCCGATCAGCGTATTCTTGCGTATTTTAAGACTCTGGAGCGGCTGTCCGGTGACTTTGGATTTCTCCGTGATATGGAATTCCATCGCCTCCACCTCATCGCCGGCCAGACGGTAAAGATTCTCCATGTTGCTGCCCTCAGAAGCCTGCGTGGAGCGCACAAACTGCAGGATATAGTCCGCCGTCGTCTCCTTCGGATTGATGATGGAACCCAGATCCAGCGTCTGGATCACGCCGTCGAAGCCGATCCGGGTAATCTTCGTGACCAGCTTGGCGTTGACTCTTGAATTCTGCCTGGCGAAAAGACTCAGCATGATGTTCTGCTCATCGATATCCGTCATCGAGGCAAAACCTCCGACCTCCTCGATTCCTTCCTCCAGAAGAAGGTCCTCATCCGCCGCGTCGCCATGGATGATCTCCGCCTTCGGAAGAATATCCGAAAGCTCCTCGCAGCGCTCATGGCTTCGCTCGATGATCTTAACCGAAATGCCTTCCGAGATCAGACGCCTGGCCAGATAAACGGTCACGCGCCCTCCTCCGGCAATCATGACGTTCCCGACCGGACTGGAGGAGACGCCGATCTTGCGGAAAAACTCGTTGGCCTGCCCCTTGCCGACGATAATGGAAACGGTGTCCTCCGCCTCCAGAACATAGTCCCCGTGGGGAATCACAACCGAGCTGCCCCTTCGCACAACCGCCACGAGCACGTCGCATTTCAGTTTGGAGTGAATGTAGGTAAGCGGTTTTCCCGCCAGGATGCTGTCCTTGCCGAGCACGAAGGTAAGAAGCTCCACCCGGCCTTTGGCAAAAGTATCGATGCTGATGGCAGAAGGAAAGCGGAAGATCCGCCCCATCTCCTGGGCTGCGGTGAGCTCCGGGTTTATTACCATCGAAAGGCCGAAATTCTGCTGGAAAAACAGAATCTCGCTGTTATAGACAGGGTTCCTGATCCGGGCGATCGTGCGGACATTTCCGGCCTTGCGTCCGATCAGGCAGCAGAGCAGGTTCTTCTCATCCGAATCAGTTACCGCGATCAGGAGATCCGCGCTCTCCACGCCCGCATCCTTCAGCGTGCTGTAGCTTGAACCGTCCCCCTCAAGTGCCAGCACATCATAAGCGGCGCTCACGGACTGAACCCGGATCGGATTTTTATCCAGCACAATCACATCATGCCCGTCCCGGCATAATTGCACGGCAAGCGTGGTGCCGACTTTACCGCACCCCACAATAATCACTTTCATATTTTTATTTTCCTCCTGAATTTCATTGTGGTTTAACCGAACCGCGGCAAGGCCATGGAATTCGGCACATCTTCAAAAACACACATGTACGGATGGATGAAAACAGCTATCGTCTTAAAAAATGATAATACACGCCGCCTCGTGCCTCGCACGTCCGCGCCGTTCTATATAAATAAATGAAAAACATCCCGATCGCATCAATCGCCCGCGATCTTTCATGCGGCTGGTGGGATTTGAACCCACACGGTTATGCCACAGGAACCTAAATCCTGCGCGTCTGCCAATTCCGCCACAGCCGCCCTTATTTCTATACTTTGAGAGTATATCATATGTCCCGCCCAAAAAGCAAGACTTTCCCTATTCGATCCCGTAAAGCTCCCGGTGAAGCCGCTCGATCGTCGCCGCCATATCCGGGATCAGAATTTCATTTTTTACAAGATAAAGGCCGTCATAGGGGATCCGGCTCTCGGACAGATCGTATTCAAGCAGCTCCGGCAGGGACGCCGCCAGGGACGCCAGCCTCCCCGTTCCGATATCATGGTTCACATCCGGCAGGACCGCAAAAAACAGGCTGGCAAGTTCTGCCGCGCTTAAAGTCCGGCATTTTTGGCATATGGCGGAAAGAAGCTTTCTCTGCCTCTTCGTCCGCCCGTAATCCGACTCCTGATCCGACCGGTTCCGGGCGTAGGCCAGCGCCTGGATTCCGTCCAGATGGAGGCTTCCGGCTTCATCCAGCACATGCTCCTCATAAGCGCTCACGCCGAAATTCCCGCTGTCAGCTATATAATGGTTGACTGCCTCCTTCTCCTCCTCGGAGATCGTGAGATCGACGCCCCCGATCCGATCCACGATATCAATAAGCGCAAGAAAATCGACGCTCAGATAATTGTCAATCTCCACCTTGTAATTGGCCCGGAGGGTCTCAAGCAGAAGAGAGGGACCCCCCAGCGCCGTGGCCGCATTCAGCTTCCTCACTCCCGCTCCGGGAATATCCGCGTAGAGATCCCTCATAAAGGAGATCATTTTGACGCTCTTCTCCGGCTTATTGACGGAAATCAGGATCATAGTATCCGAATTCCCCTCCCAGGAATCATCCCGCCGGTCGAGTCCGATCAGAAGGAGGTTAAAGATATCCTTCTGATCTCCGGCCGGCGGCAGAATCAGCTCCGCCGCAGCTTCCATCTGTTCCTCGATCAAACGGCTTTCCTCATCACTAAGAAGAAATTCCGTTTCCTCATCTGCCTGTCTTCTCTTCTGTTCTTCTTTCCCGCCGCCCCGGCCGTCCATAATCATCCGGCTCCCCAGATAAGCGCCTCCACCCAGAAGCGTTCCGGCAAGCATCAGGACGAAAACCAGCAGTACATACCTCAGTCTGTTCACTTTTTATCCGCCATTCCTCTTCCTGCCTCTAAAACAACGCTTTCAATTCGAAGATAAGCGCCGCGAAATCGCCTCCCGCCGCGTAAAACTCGCTGCGATCCAGCGGGATTCCGGCGTTCATGAGCTCATCGCCATACGCCTTGTAAGCTTTCCGCTCCCCGCCGTTCTCATGGGATACCGTATAAAGCCGGTCCGGATCAAGCCCGGCCAGACGGAAACGCACAAAAGAGCCGTTCACCCGGTTCAGCCTCTGAAAATAAAAACCGAGCGCCTCGCTTTTATCCCCTGACACCACGATCCAGGCGGCCTCATTGCGCCCAAAGGGACTCAAAAGCCTTGTGAAAGTCCCCTCGATCTGGATAAGCCGCCGATATTTCTTCATGAAAGCAACCTGCTCCTTCACGACGGCGAGCTCTTCGGGTTTCATTTTCCCGAGTACAAGCTCATAGCCGAAGGTGCCAAAGAAAGCAACCGCGCCGCGGGTCCGAAGGGGGGTCGAGCGAAGAAGCTGGTGGTTCGGCGCCGCCGAGACATGGGAGCCGATCATCGAGAGGGGGTACACGAAGGTCGTCCCGTACTGGATCCCGACCCGCTCCGAAGCGTCCGTGTCGTCGCTGCACCAGGCCTGCGGGGCGTAGTAAAGCATGCCCGGGTCAAAGCGCGCGCCGCCCGATGCGCAGGACTCGAACAGAACATCCGGGAAAGCCGCGATGAGACGTTCATAAAGGCTGTAAAGCCCCAAGATGTAGCGGTGCATCATCTCCCCCTGCCGGTCTGCCGGAAGCCCCGGCGAGAATGGCTCGGTCATATAGCGGTTCATATCCCACTTGATATAGGAGATGCGGGCCTCAGAAAGGAGCTTCGCCGCCATCTCATAGATGTAATCCACTACCTCCGGCCTCGAAAAATCAAGGACATACTGGTGCCGCGCATGGCTCCTGAAGCGCCCGGGCACGTGAATCGCCCAATCCGGATGCGCGCGGAAAAGGTCGCTGTCCGGATTCACCATCTCGAGTTCAACCCACAGGCCGAATTTCAGCCCCATATCCTCAATCTTCCGCGAGAGGCCGCCGATCCCCGACGGGATCTTCGAGAGATTGCAGTACCAGTCCCCGAGCCCTGCCCAGTCGCTGTTCCGGGCCCCGAACCAGCCATCGTCCAGGACGAAAAGCTCAACCCCGGCGTCCTTCGCCTCCCGGGCCATCTCAAGAAGCTTCTCCTCCGTAAAGTCAAAATAAGTCCCCTCCCAGTTGTTGAGAAGGATCGGCCGGGGCTCATCGCGCCATTTCCCGCGCGCCAGCCTCCGCCCGTAAAGCTTGTGGAAGGCCTGGCTCATCCCGTTGAGTCCCGCATCCGAATAGACAAGCACCGCCTCCGGCGTCGTGAAGCACTCGCCCGGGGCCAGCTTCCAGGCAAAATTCTCCGGGCTGATCCCGATCATCGCGCGCGTCATCTCAAAGGGAGAAACCTCGACGTTCGCCAGGAAATTCCCGCTGTAGACCAGGCTGAAGCCGTAAACCTCACCGCTAAACTCCGTCGCGTCCGGCCTTTTGAGCGCGATAAAAGGGTTCTGCTCCGCCCCGCCCGCGGTCCCGGCAAGGCCCTGGATCCCCTGCAGCCCCATGTCGAGCCTGCGGACGCGCACATGGCGCTCCCGCGCCCAGGCCCCTGAAAGCTGCACAAGCTCGTACTCCATATCCGGGAACTCGACAGAGGCGCTCATCGCCCGCTCGAGAACGACGCTCTCCTCTCCCTTCTGGCGGAACCTCGCGTGCCGGGCAATGACCGGAAGCCCCGCGAAGATCGTGTAGGAAAGGATCAATTCCGTCCCCATCAGCTTGTCCGAAAGCGTTATTTCCAAAGTCTCCGCTTCAGACGGCTTCTCGACATAAGTCGCCGGAAGCCCGGCAAGGCGCGGCTTGCCCGCCGAAAGCCTGTAGGAATCGTACGTAAAGCTCACAATCCGGCTGCCGTTTTCCTGCCGCGCCGTCAGCGCCGGGCTCCGGTAGTCGCCGGTCCCGTAGCAGGGATACTCCTGCCGGGTAAACTGCATCGAGAGCCTCGAAGGCTCCGGCATGCAGATCGACATCTGGGAACGCTCCCCCTCCTCATGGAGATGGGAAAAATCCTCCCTGTCGCGGATTTTCTTCCCGTAATATAAATTCTCAAGCTGTTTATTTTCCATAACGCGGATGATATAACTGACGCCCTCATTCGTCAGATGGAAAATCCCCGTCTTTTCGTGAACGATAACAGGCATGACACATCCTCCTTAATGAGCTCTTCCGGATCCGCCATAAGTTCCGAAAGAAAAATGAAGATCGCTAAAAGCCATGACGCTGATAAGATGAAAGCGCCTTATGGTCATTTGAGAAAGTCCCCCTGTCAGCTCAGCGCGAAAACCGCCGCCCCGTGGGCCGGAAGCTCCGCGGCGATCCTCCCGATAACGTCCGCAAGCGTCCGCCTCTCCCACAGATCGCGGACATGCCGGCTGCCGGAGAGACCGAGATCCTCAAGCTCCGCCGATACCGCAGCCCGTTCATCTGAAAGATTAAAGAGCGCGAGATAAACCGCCCCGTTCTCCGCATCCCGGCTCATCCAGGCGCAGCTCTCCGGGGTCCGCAGCACCTGATGCGCGTCCGTCCCAAAGCGGTGCATCCGGAGAATCTCCGGGTTCGTGAGGAGCCTTAGGGTAAACTCGTCATTGTCCGGCAGATGGGCCCCGACCATAAGCGGCGAGCGGAATATGCACCACAAGCTCATCATCGTGACCTGCTCATCCTCCGTGAACTTCGTCCACGTCTCTACCGGGCCGCCGAGCCGCTCCGCCCACTTCACGTAATTAAGGCGCAGGCGCCCGACCGGCAGCATGTCGCAGTCCGGCCAGCAGCCGGGAGACACCTGCCGCTCCCAGACCTCGCAGCGCTCGAACATCGCAAGAAGGAGCTTCCAGTCGTCCCAGAAGTCATCCGTAACGCGCCAGAGGTTTGCATTTTCCCGAAGATGCCAGGCCTTCCCGATCACCGCGGGTCCCGGGCTTAAGGAGAGGACCATCGTCCGGCCGCAGCCGTCGATCGCCTTCCGGATCATCTCGATCTCCCTCTCCGCCGAATAGGGATCCTCCGGATAGGCGTTCGTGTTGCAGATGTCGTCCACCTTCACGTAATCGACGCCCCAGGCGGCGTAAAGCTCAAAGATCGAGTCATAGTAGGCCTGGGCTCCCTCCTTCGTATAGTCGATCCCGTACATATCGCTGTTCCAGCGGCAGATCGACGAGGGATGCGCGATCTCGTCGTAGGTCGTATCGGTCCCCTTCACGGGCAGCTGCCGGTGCACCGCAAGCCGCGGCACTCCCCGCATGATGTGGATGCCGAATTTGAGTCCCATCTCATGGATCCTCTCCGCAAGCGGCCGGAAGCCCTGCCCCTCCTTCGCGGAGGGAAAGCGCTCCGGCGCCGGCAGCTGCCGTCCGTATTCATCCAGAAGGAGCGGCGCGAAGGGGTCGTAATAGGGCTCCTTCTCCCCCGCATGGGGCTCGCTCCACTGGATGTCGCAGACGACGTACTCCCAGCCGAAGGGGAGCAGGTATTCTTTCATATAGCGGGCATTCGCGAGCAGCTGCCCCTCATTGACCGCGTTCCCGAAGCAGTCCCAGCTGTTCCAGCCCATCGGCGGGGTCAGCGCCGCAAGGTCTTTCTTTTTCATCTCCTGCATCCTTTCAGGGCTCCAGCACCCACATTTCCCCGTTCTCCATGAAATTGATCGCCCCCGGAAAGACTTCCGTGATCCTTCCGTCCGGAAGCTGCCTCACCACGACCTCCTCCCGGTAATCCGGATCCTCATACCAGCGGGAGAAATAAAGCTTCTCCCCGTCCCGGAAGCAGAAGGTTTCCTGGGGGGAGATGGCAAAGCCCGCCTTCTCCGGCCAGATGATCTCAAATCGGTCATGGGACTGGCGGCTCAGCATGAGCGGTTCCTTCTCCGGCATGAGGTTGTAGCAGTCCTTGAATTCCGAGTGCGGGACCCGGACGATCTCCGTCAGCTCCTCCTTCCCGTCGTCGTAGGAAAAAAGCCGAACCGCGTCATCCGGGAAATCCGCGAGCAGCAGGATAATCTTCCCATCAGCATAGAGCGGCCGGCCGAAATACTGGCCCCGCGAGGCCTTCAGCGGCTCGACGATCCTGCCCCGGGGGTCGGCAAAGATCAGGCGGTTCCTGCTGATCCGGTGCCCGTCCCGATAGAGTTCCTCGGCCTCGTAGAGGTCGCCGCTGGTATAATCGCTTCCCCAGAGCCAGCCCCCGCTCCCGTAAAGAGGCTCCAGGGACTGGATGGAGCCGGTCTTCATTTTCCGAATCAATACTTTTTCACTCATTTGAGCCTCCTTTTATCGCCTTTCGCATGATCCTCTCCGCGCTGTCAGCCGCTTTCCTTTTTCCATATCAACTTTAACCATCAGCCGCTCAAATCCCATAAACCGCAGCCCCGGCCGCCGCGGACAGGAGGATCAAGAGGATCGGCGAGATGCCGCCCTTCCGGATTTTGCGGGATCCGAAATAGACGCAGCCCAGCAGCGCGGTCAGGAGCAGCGGTCGGAGGAGCGGCCTGCCGCTCTCAATCACAACGCCGTTCTTCAGAATCATGTAGACGCCTGTGCCCAGAATGATGCCGATCATGCAGGGCTTCAGTCCCCGAAGAAGCGCCTGCGCGTAAGGATTCTTCAAGGCAGTCTTCATAAGGATCGTGACCAGAAGCGTGATCGCGAAAGACGGCAGCACCACCGCAAAGGTCGCAAGCGCCGCGCCGGCAAGGCCCGCCTGAGAGCTGCCCACGTAGGTGGCCAGATTCACCATGATCGGGCCGGGTGTACTCTCGCTGACCGCGATCATGTAGGTGATCATCTCGTCGTCAAGCCAGCCGTAGGACAGAACAACGTCCCGGATCAGCGGAATCGCGCCGTATGCGCCGCCAAAGGCGAAGCAGCCCACCTTCAAGAATCCGATAAAGAGGTCGAGAAGGATCATTGGCCGCCCCCTTTCGCCGCGGCTCCCTTTACCAGAAAGACCGCAAGGCTCAGCGCTCCGGCTGCCAGCATCAGCGCGATGGTCGATATGCGCGCAGCCAGCAGGTTGATGAGAAGCATGGCCGCGAACGAACAGAGCATGATGAGCTTCGGCAGCTGCTTTCGGGGCATTTTCTTCAGCATTTTAAGCGCCGCGTCGAGGATCAGGATGCCGACCGCGATCTTGATTCCCTGAAAGGCGTTTGCGATCCAGCTGATTTCAAGAAAGCGGTCCAGGAAGACCGAGATCCCGTAGATGATGCAGAAGGAGGGAAAGACCATCCCCAGCGTGGCGGCAATCGCTCCTCCATAGCCTCCCTGCTTGTACCCGACGTAGGTTGCGCAGTTGATCGCGATCGGCCCCGGCGTGGACTCCGCGATCACGGTGATGTTCATCATCTCATCGTGCGTGATCCATTTTTTTCTTTCCACGCAGACGTTCTCGATCAGGGAGATCATGGCGTATCCGCCGCCGAAAGTGAAAAGACCGATTTTCGCGAATGTCAGAAACAGTTCAATAAGCATGTCCGGGGACCTTCCTTCCCTCTCAGCGTTTTTCCATCAGCTTCCTTTTCAGATACTCGTATCGCTCCTTCTTCTACATGCTTCCCCTCCTTTGACAGCTTCGGATCTGTCGGTTCAGGCGCGTTCTCCCGCTTCATCTTGCAGCCCGCTGCCCTGGGGAACCGCGGCTCCCTTTCCGCGTCCCTTCCTCCTCTTCCTTCTCCCTTTCTCCCGGTCCCGCCATTCTCTCCAGCGGATCTCGGCCTCCTCCTGCTTCTGCTGCTCCGGGCTGACCGGACGCATCATCAGGTTGTCGGCGATGGCTGAATACTTTTTGCTCTTCAGCGTCGAGTAACCGATCAGGCTGAAGGCCACCGCGCCGAGGAAATTGACCTGCAGATCCTTCATGGTATCGATGAGGCCGATGTCCAGATAACCGCCCTCGATTGTATAGGTCGCTCCGGAAATCGTCCTGATGACCGTGTGTGTGATATTCCGGACCACGACCGGCGAGCCGCTTCCGGATGGATCCAGGGTCACGGAACTAAAGCGCGGGATGACAAAGTCCTTCTGCATGTCGAGAAGAAGAAAATAGTCGGCGAAAAACTCGATGAATTCCCACATCACCCCCACCGTCATGGAGAAGCAGAAGGCCACCAGGGTCAGATAAACGGGGGAGAGGTTGAAATTCCTGCTGTTTCGGTTCAGGAGATAGATCAGGGAAAATCCCGCTGCCGCGCACAAAAAGCCGTTGATGGTGTGCAGCAGGGTGTCCCAGCCGGGGATCAGGATATAATAGTTATTGATTTCGCCCAGTATCTCGGCGGCGTAAATGAAGACATAGATGATTCCCTCGAAAAGGGGCGGGATTTTGATTTTAAAATATTCCTCGAAAGCCGCCGGCAGGAGAAACAGGATCAGGGACAAGACGCAGATCATGGCGCCTTCATAGCTTCGGGCCAGAAGCATGCGGACCAGGGTCAGGATAACCAGTCCCCGCAGAATACTGTATATGATGAAGGTCTTCTTATCAAGGCTGATCCGATAACGGAGCTTGATGATAAAATTCAGAAGCCTGTTCCCTTTTTTCTTCTCTTCCATCTTTTCCGGGTTCTCCAAATCTTTTCAAACAGATACAGGAAATGAAAGGCGGTTTTGCTCATTTCCTGAGAAAAAGGCCCTCAAGCTCGCATGTGTTGCCACAGACGCCTGAGGGCGATGACAGATATATCTTAGCATATGTGCTTCAAATGTCAATAGGAGAAGCCGGCGCAAAGCCCGGTCCGTTCGCGAAAGCCGGCGTCGCGGCAGCGTTCCTGTTCTTTTTCGCGGCGCGCCCCGCCGTTTTGACGCGAACGCCGGCAGCGCTTAAAGCTTTGTTTCCGCGACGCGCTTCATGGCCTCCAGCGAATTCGCGTAGCTCCCGAAGGCGGTCAGGCGGAAATAGCCTTCCCCGCTCGGCCCGAAGCCGCTGCCCGGAGTGCCCACGATATGCATGCGCTCCAAAAGCCGGTCGAAGAATTCCCAGGAGCTCATCCCGCCGGGGGTTTTGAGCCAGATGTAGGGAGAGTTCACGCCGCCGTATACCTCGAAGCCGGCAGCGGCGAGCCCTTCCCGGATGAGGGAAGCATTTTTCTTATAGCGCATGATCTGTTCGCGGATCTGGGCCTTCCCTTCCTCGCTGTAGACCGCCTCGCCCGCGCGCTGGACGATGTAAGGCGCCCCGTTGAACTTGGTGCCGTGCCTTCTGGCCCACATCGCGTTCAGGGAAGCGCCGCCGCGGGTCAGCGCCTTCGGCACCACCGTGTAACCGAGGCGGAGGCCCGTGAACCCGGCATTTTTCGAGAAACTCCGCAGCTCGATCGCGCAGGTCTCCGCGCCCGCGCACTCGTAGATGGAGTGCGGGACGTCCGCCTCCTCGATGTAGGCTTCGTAGGCCGCGTCGAATAAGATCACCGCCCCGTTTTCGTTGGCGTAATCGACATATTTCTGCAGTTCATTTTTCTTCAAAGCCATCCCGGTCGGATTGTTGGGAGAGCAGAGATAGATGAGATCCGGCATCTCATCCGGCAAGGCCGGCACAAATCCGTTCTCAGCTGTCACGGGCATATAGATGACCCGGCTCCATTTCCCGGAGGCGGCGTCGTATTCCCCGCAGCGGCCGGCCATCACGTTCGAGTCCACGTACACCGGGTAGACCGGGTCGCAAACCGCGATCCTCGCGTCCGCCCCGAAAAGCTCCTGGATGTTCGCGGAGTCGCTCTTCGCCCCGTCCGAGACGAAGATCTCGTCGGCGTCGATGCCGCAGCCCCGGGCCTTGAAATCATTTTCCGCGATCGCTTCCCTTAAAAATGAATACCCCAGATCCGGCGCGTAGCCGCGGAAGGATTCCGCGCTGCCCATCTCGTCCACGGCCCTGTGGAGCGCGTCGATGACCGCGGGCACAAGCGGCTGGGTCACGTCCCCGATTCCGAGGCGGATGATTTTTGCTTCCGGGTGCTCCGCCTGGTAGGCAGCGACCTTCTTCGCGACGGTCGAAAAGAGATAGGAGCCCGGCAGTTTTCCGAAGTTTTCGTTGATTGGCGTCATACTTTTCCCCCTTGAAATGTCCTTGAAAATAAAATAGGAGCCTCTGATACCTGATACATCAGAAGACTCCCTTGCCTCTTTCGACATGATAATGGAAATCTTTTTATTTGTCAACCGCTTTTCGAGGGGCGGGCACTCTCTCTGCCGCCTGCTCCCTGCCAGGTATGGGTCTGTCATATCAAACTTATAACTTACAAAACTCCAATCTCAAGGGCATCCTCCTCAGAGCGGACTCACCCCGATCGTCATCTCCTCAAGCACATCCAAAAGCACCCTCACCGTGTCGAGCGAGGTAAACATCGTGACCCGGTGCTCGCTCGCGCAGCGCCGGATCGCGACGCCGTCCTCGTAGTGGACCCCGGAGAGGATCGCGCGGGTGTTCACGACGTAGCTCACGTAGCCCGCCCGGATCGAATCGAGGATCTCCGTGCTCCCCTCGCTGGGCTTATGGAGCAGCCGCGTCCTGATGCCGTGCTCCCGCATGGTCTCCGCGGTCAGGGTCGTCCCCTCAAGGTTGAAGCCCATGTCGTAGAAGCGCTTCGCGAGCGGCAGCGCCTCCTCCTTGTCCTCGTCCGCCAGCGTAAATATGACCGTCCCGTAATTCTGCATCCGGATCCCCGAGGCGATGAGCGCTTTGTACATCGCGCGCGGGAGCTTGTAATCGTAGCCGATGGCCTCGCCGGTGGATTTCATTTCCGGCGAGAGGTAGGCGTCCATGCCGGAGAGCTTTGAAAATGAAAACACCGGCACCTTGACAAACCACTTCTCCCCGGGTGCGGGCGTCATTTCCGTGATGCCCTGGTCCTTCAAGGAGATCCCCAGGCTCACCCTCGCCGCCATGTCCGGCAGCGCAAACCCGGTCGCCTTCGAGAGGAAGGGCACCGTGCGGGAGGAGCGCGGGTTCACCTCAATTATGTAAACCTCCTCATTTTTGTCCACGATAAACTGGATGTTGAAGAGGCCCCTGATGCCGATCCCGAGCCCGAGCCGCCGCGTGTAATCCCGGATGGTAGCCAGGACTTTTTCCGAGACGCTGAAGGTCGGATACACACTGATCGAGTCCCCGGAGTGAATGCCCGTCCGCTCGACCAGCTCCATGATCCCGGGAATGAACACCTCCTCGCCGTCGCAGACCGCGTCGACCTCGAGTTCCTTCCCGCTGATGTAGCGGTCCACCAGCACCGGCTTGTCCGCGTCGATCTCGACTGCCGTCTTAAGGTAGTGCCGGAGATCCTTCTCTTTTGAGACGATCTGCATCGCGCGGCCCCCCAGGACGAAGCTGGGCCGCACCAGCACCGGATAGCCGATCGCGGCTGCCGCCGCGACGCCCTCCTCGATGTCGGTCACCGCCGCGCCGACCGGCTCCGGGATCCCCAGCTTCAGGAGCAGCTTCTCGAAGCAGTCCCGGTCCTCCGCGCGGCGGATCGCCTCGCAGTCGGTCCCGATGAGCCTGACGCCCCGCTCAGAAAGCGGTTCCGCGAGGTTGACAGCGGTCTGGCCGCCCAGGGTCGCGATGACCCCATCGGGCTTTTCAAGCTCGATGATATTCATCACGTCCTCGATGCTGAGCGGCTCAAAATAGAGTTTGTCCGAAGTCGTATAATCCGTCGATACGGTCTCCGGATTGTTGTTGATGACGATGGCCTCGTATCCGGCCTGCTTGATCGTCTGCACCGCGTGCACCGTCGAGTAGTCGAACTCGACGCCCTGGCCGATCCGGATCGGGCCCGCCCCCAGCACAATGACTTTGGGGCCGGATGAGACGATGGATTCATTTTCCCCCTCGTAAGTCGAATAAAAGTAGGGCACGTAGCTCTCAAACTCCGAGGCACAGGTGTCGATCATCTTGTAGACCGGGAAAATATTCCCCGCCTTCCTGCGCGCGAAGACTTCCTGTTCGGGCATGTCCCAGAGATTCGCGATGCAGGCGTCCGAAAAGCCCATGCGCTTGGCTTTTTTCATCTCTTCCAGGTCGTTTTTGCGGGCTTTTAAGGCATTCTCCTCCTCGACGATGTTGGCGATCTTGTCGAGGAAGAAGCGGTCGATCCCCGTCCGGGCCGTGATCTCCCCGGGGTCCGCGCCGCGGCGGATAAGCTCCGTCAGCGCGTAGATCCGCTCGGAGGAGCCCCGCTCCGCGTGATTCCAGAGGGTTTCGTCGTCTGCCCCGTCAAATTTCGCCAGATGCAGGTGGATCGTGCCGCTCTCGAGCGACCGCACGGCCTTTAAAAGGCTCTCTTCAAAGGTCCGTCCCACGCTCATGGTCTCGCCGGTCGCCTTCATCTGGGTCCCGAGCGTCTGGTCCGCGTCCGTGAATTTGTCGAATGGAAACCGCGCCATCTTCGTGACAATGTAATCGAGGGCGGGTTCGAAGCAGGCGGGGGTGTTGGCAAGAGGAATCTCGTCGAGCGTTAAGCCTACGCTGATCTTGGCCGAGACCCGCGCGATCGGGTAGCCGGAGGCCTTGGAGGCCAGCGCGGAGGACCGCGAGACCCTGGGATTGACCTCGATCAGGTAGTACTGAAAGGAGTTCGGATCCAGCGCGAACTGCACGTTGCAGCCGCCCTCGACCTTAAGCGCCCGGATGAGTTTCAGCGCGCTGTCCCGCAGCATGTGGTACTCCCGGTCGGTCAGCGTCTGGGACGGGCACACAACGATCGAGTCGCCGGTGTGGATCCCGACCGGGTCCAGGTTTTCCATGTTGCAGACGGTGATCGCGGTGTCATTGGCGTCCCGGATCACCTCGTACTCGATCTCCTTGTAACCTCTGACGCTCTTCTCGACGAGCACTTCATTTACCGGAGAGAGGTCAAGACCGGCGGCCAGGAGCTCGTCGAGCTCCGCCTCGTTGTCCGCGAAGCCTCCGCCGGTTCCGCCCAGCGTGAAGGCCGGCCGGAGGACCAGCGGGTAGCCGATCTCCACCGCGGCCTTTCTGCCCTCCGGAATGTCGTGCACCACGATCGAGGGGAGCACGGGCTCCCCGAGCCGCACGCAGAGGTCGCGGAATTCCTCGCGGTCCTCCGCCATCTCGATACTGGAGGACTTTGTCCCTAACAGCTCGCAGCTGCACTCCTTCAGGATCCCCTTCTTCTCGAGCTGCATGGCCAGGTTCAGGCCGGTCTGGCCGCCGATCCCGGGCAGGATCGCGTCCGGCCGCTCGGTGCGGATGATCCTCGCGACGTACTCCAGCGTCAGCGGCTCCATGTAGACCCTGTCGGCGAC
>JAILID010000026.1 GCA_024695465.1 Lachnospiraceae bacterium
AAATATTTATCTCTTTTTATAATCACAACAAGACTCCTTTATTGAATATTTTTGACATATATGACACTTTTATTCAATATAATTGTATTCCAAAATATCAGTGAAGTCAATTTGACATTGAATATTTTTGACATATATGACACTTTCATTCAATTTGCCTTGTAACTTCTGTTTTCGAAATATCTTTTATAATGACACTTCTATTTGAAGATTGCAGCATTCTTTCACAAAAATCATACGATGAATATGTATTCCGCATGCAGCCCCATATGATGGGGCGCAAATGAGGCCACTGCAGATGCCTGGTCTTTTATGGCCATTACACAAGACACCTGAAAACCCCCGGCCTGTGCCTCCCACTCGTCATACAGCGGGTCAGGTGCGGTTCCTGTGGGCGGACACACGCCCTGTTCCCTTCGCTCATCGTCCCCTATTCCCAGATCCGCCGGAAGCGACCTTTTCCAGGGTATAGATGACGCCGCAGGCCTGTAAATGGGAATAGATCGTCACAGCTCCAACATGTTTGAAGCCGCGCTTCTTGAGATCCCTGCTTATTCTGTCTGACAGTCCGTTGCCCACCGGGATGGGCCTTTTGTCATGACCCTGGTAGAGAATCGTCTTTCCCCCGGAGTATCCCCAGATATAATCACAAAAGCTGCTGAACTCCTCCCGCACCTGCTGGCAGCACCGGGCGTTATTGATAACAGTCCCTACCTTACGGGGTGAACGGATCATCCCTTCTGTATTCAGGATACGTTTTACATCTTCATCGCCAAACCCGGCAATACGATCATACTCGAAGTTGCAGAAGCATTCTCGAAAGATCTCGCGTTTTTTCAGCATCAGGTCCCAGGAAAAGCCGCACTGAAGGCATTCCAGGGTCAGATGCTCAAACATCTTCCGGTCGTCATGGACAGGAATTCCCCATTCCGTATCATGATAAATCTGATTGGCCGCATTCATTCCGGCCCAGCTACAGCAGCCCCTGCCATCTCTCCTCGTTTACTGGTATAACCACAGAAGTTACATTGTCATTCACATCAAAGGTCTTATAGAAAAGGGTTGGGGAACTGTTTTCCTGCATTGATCTTTCGGCCTCTCCGATACCTGTTCCAAAGGATTCTATAATACCTATTGCCTTAAACATATCCCTTCACTTTTCATTTTTTAAGTCCTCTGCCGCTCAATTATCCCAAATCTATCTGCTGTTCCCGATACAGCTCATTCCCCAGAATCTCTGCATCATCCCCTGTGAAAGCCTTAGCCGCCGCCTCGTCGCCCTGAAGCTGCCACATAAACCATGCTGTGATATAACCATCCGCGCTGTACAGCATCTCCCCGTGTTCCAAATCCCGTTTTCTTGCCATCACCTTCGGGGAAGCAATTTTATCATACATGGACTTCATTGCCCCGTCAGGTATGACCAGCTTCATTTCAAAATCACCTTTAGAACCGGCAGCCATGAAAACAGGAACGCTTATCTCAGCAAGATCATAATGCCAGCCTAATGAAACGGCCTGTTCCTCATGCGTAGGTGAAACCGACACTGCGGTCTTATAAAGAAAGCTATGTTCCATTTCGGTAACCGCATTAAAAACTCCGGCCCCTCCCTGTGAATGGCCAACAGCACCAATGTTATCTACATCTATCTTTTGATAGAAGATGCTGTCTTGATTCTCATTCTGAGATATAATGAACGCCAGTGATTTGTCAGCTGCCACCGCGTCCCAGGACTCCTCTTCCTCTGTTCCAATAACAACAAAGCCCCAGGACGCGAAGTGCCGGAATTGCTCTTTGTACTTAGATGCTTTCACCCCGGTGCCGTTCAAAACGACAATCAGCGGAAATGGAGACTTTGTATCCTTCAAGGTGTCAGGATACCAAATCTCATATTTCTTAAAATCCTCCTCATTCTTCTGCTCATAATATCCAACCGAATAGCTCCCGTTCCTTAAATATCGTTTCTCGATTTCTCCCCCGGTTTTTACGGTTTCCGTATAGTTTTTCGGTATTGCCGGCGTTAAAGCCGCCTTTATAAACAGCAAAACAATCAATGACAAAATAACCAGAAAGATCATACCCATTGTCTTAAGCGCCTTTTTCATATTCACCTCTTGCGGTTCCGGAAACACTCTGCTATCATTCATCTTACAGTTGTAACATGAGTTGGCGCTTTTTTCAACGCCTTAATGGTCAAATGTGACAAAGGAGGCTCAACTGTAACAGGAAAGCTGCCCGTGACGGTTCCATAAGCGAATGCATAACCGAAGCCCTTCTTCATTTTTCTTTTGTGGCTAATCCATGGATGCATAGAATCTCCTGAGGAACCTGCCGGCAAATTAAATACAATTTTTGAGCGATAAAAAACAAGAGACCTAAAAGCCTCCTGTTGTAAATAAGCGCTCCTGGGCAATCTACAGCTGCGCGGACGCTAACCGGCGCGCCGCCGGATGCGCCCCTCTTCTCCTCAGCCCTCCCCGGGGAGCCTCTGGGCCTCATGGGTCTGGCCGGCGCAATCATGGCCATCGGCTCCGCCGCCATTGCAGGCAGTGATACGTAAAGGGCTGCTCATACCAGCCGCTCCGCCTCAAAAGAACATGCAGTTCTCCCTCACCAGCTTCGCCATCTCGTAGGCGAAACGCCTGATCTCATAGACGTCCCGCTTCTCTTCCGGCGTCCGGCGGTAATCCATGAGCCGCGCGGAGGGAGGATTCCACATCGGCACCATCTCGGCCGCTTCCAGAATGTTGACGCAGTATTCCGCTGCCTCCAGGATCTCGTCCGTCGTCTTCGGCTTCGACATGAAAAGCGTGGTCTCCTCCACGCGCAGCGCGTCCTCCACCGCCTTGACGGCCTTGTAGGCGTGCCCTTCCTTATTTACGTTCACGCGGATCCGTTCGTCCGTCCGGTTCCGGAAAAAACCAAAGAGCGCCGCGATCACCGCCGGGTCCCGGATGGTCCCGTCGGGGTATACAAGTCCGTGGATATCCCCCCAGAAGCCCTCGCTCACAAGGTTGAAAAGGTACCAGCCGACCCGGTGCCGCATCAGGATCTCAAGTTCGACCTCATAGGGGTTGGCGCGCCCGACGCAACCGGTCTCCGTGTTGAGGATCGGCTTTCCGAACTGCCTGCTAAAAGCCTCCGCCTCGCAAACCGCATCCTCTATCTGCTTTCTCGTGGAGAGATAATCGTGAAATGAAATAACATCCACCAGGTCGTTGGAGCTCACGCAATGCCGGACCTGCTCGTGTCCCACGGTGAGGCAGCCTTCGGGATCGAGCTTTCGGACAATTCCGCAAAGTCTCCGGACATAGGCTGAAAGCTCCGAAAAGCGTTTCTCATACTCCCCGCCCTTACTGTGGCGGATGTAATCATTGCACATGGGCTCATTGATCACATCCCACATGAGGATGTACTCTTCCTTCCCGAACGTCTCGATGATATCCTTCGCGTAAGCCTCTGAGAGCGCCCAGGCCTCATCCGTCGGCTCCTGAAAATCCTCGATGAAATTCCCGTTCCAGAAAATGGGCATACTGCTGATCCCGTAGTTCCAGCAGGTCTCCATAAAGTCTCTCAGCACGGCTTTATAGCCTTCCGGATCCTTCTTCCACTCCTCCTCGCTCATCCAAAAGCGGGTGGAATTGATCATAAGGCGCTTCGCAAATCCAAGCACCTTTTCCAGCTCTTCATGACTCCCGGCCGAATAGGGGCCGTGGCAGACGCCTCTTATAAATGAATAGTCTTTAAGCGGTTTCATCGAAAACTCCTTTCATCTATTATGGTTTTCCCTTGCAGGCTTGTATGACCCGCGCCCGCTAATTCGCGGAACGTTTCTTCCAGCAGGAGATGGCTCCCGCTTCGTTAATGGTATCATAAAAGGCCGGATGCGTAAAATAAAAAGCTGTCCCCGCAATTTGCGCAACTACATTTCCCTGTTTCATTAAAAAAGGACCGGTTTCCCGATCCTCCTGTCCGATACAATTCCATCTTATTTCCTGTTCCGTTTTCCCAACGCCGTCCGCTCATCCCCGTCCATGAGTTCCGTCATGGAGTGAAGGCTGAGCAGGATAGTCGAGGTGTTGTGCAGCAGCGCGGAAGCCGCCGGCGCCAGCAGCCCCAATGCCCCCAGAAGGATAAGGCTGCCGTTGAAGCCGATGACGAAGCGGTAGTTGCTGTGGATCCTTTTCATCAGGAGCTCCGATAGCTGCCTGAGATAGACAAGCTCCCTTAAGTCTTCCGCGTCAATGGTAACGTCCGAAACCTCCCGGGCGATCATGGCCCCGCTGCCGACAGCAATTCCGACATCCGCAAGGGAAAGCGCCGGCGAATCATTGATGCCGTCACCAATCATCACCACGATCCGGCCTTTTGCCTGTTCCGCGGAAATATAAGCGGCTTTGTCCTCCGGCAGCACTTCCGCCAGAAAATCGTCCAGCCCAAGCTGCCGCGCAATCGCCGACGCGGTGTTTTTATTATCCCCGGTGAGCATCACCGCCTTCTTCAGGCCGGCTCTGTGGAGCTCGTCGATCGCTGCCGCCGCTTCCGGACGCAGCGGATCGGAGATCCCGATGGCGGCCGAAAGAATGCCTCCGATAGAAAGGTATAGCCAGGAAAGCGAGTTCGGAAGGCTGTCAAAGCGCGGCTTGTCTTCCGGCGCGATCACGACCCCCTCGTCCTCAAACACGAAATGGGCGCTGCCGATCACGGTACGTTTCCCACCGATTTTGGTGGCGATTCCATGGGCCACCACGTATTCCACCTCGCTGTGCATCTCCCTGTGATCCAGCCCGCGTTCCAGTGCGGCGCGGACGACCGCGTTCGCGACGGAATGCGGAAAATGTTCCTCCAGACAGGCCGCGATTCTCAGGACCTCATCCGCTTCTTCCCCGTGGAAAGGTTCGACCCTGACCACAGTGGGGCAGGCCCTGGTCAGCGTCCCGGTCTTATCAAAGATCACCGTATCCGCCTCGCTGAGCTTCTCCATAAACTTACCGCCCTTTATGGTGATTTTATGGCGTCCCGCCTCGCTCATGGCAGAGAGAACGCTGAGCGGCATGGAGAGCTTCAGCGCGCATGAAAAATCCACCATCAGCACAGAGACGGCGCGGGCTGCATTTCCCGTAAGAATCCAGGTCAGGGCGCTTCCTCCCAGGCACCAGGGCACCAGCCGGTCCGCCAGGCTTGACGCCCGGCTTTCCGCCGCGGATTTCAAACGCTCCGAATCCTCAATCATATGTACGATGCGGTCATAACGGTTCCCGCCGGCCGCGCCCTTGACCCGGATGACGCAGCTGCCCTCCTCCACAACGCTTCCGGCATAGACCGCCGCTCCGGGAAACTTGGCCGCGGGCACGCTCTCTCCGGTAAGAGAGGCCTGGTTGAGCATCACTTCGCCTTCTTCAATGATGCCGTCCAGCGGCAGCACATGGCCGGTGTAGACGGCGATCCGGTCGCCGGGAACAACATCGGCAAGCGGGACAAGCTCCTTATCCCCGCCGTTTACGCGCCAGACCTGGTCGACATTAAGCGCCATGCTCCGGGCGAGGTTATCCACAGAGCGCTTGTGGGTCCATTCCTCCAGGATCTCTCCGATCCTGAGCAGAAAGCGAACGGAACCCGCAGTCGCGAAATCACCTCTTAAAAGAGACGTCCCTATGGCGACAGCATCCAGCACGTCTACGCTCAGGCGTCTTCCTCGCAGATTTCCAATTCCCCGGCAGATACGGGGCATCGACTGAACCGCGCAGAGAGCATGGCGCACTGACGGCGGCAAAAAAATACGTTTCGCATAGTGACGCAGCACGCCAAATACCAGCTTTTCCTTGTATCTGCGGTTCATTTCCCGGCTGTTTCCCGCAAGCGGCTGAACTGACGAGGCAGCCTTTTCATAGGAGAACCCTGCCAGCGCCCGGCAGACTGACTCCCGGTCCGATCCGTAGATCACCGTCACGCTGAAGGTGCTCTCATGGACCGTGACCTGTTTCACACCCGCCTGCTGCATAAGCCAGCCTTCCAACAGGTCCGCCTGCCGCATGCTCATCTCTTTTACGTCTGCCCTGAGCCGGAGCCTTCCGGGCAGCTCATGCAGGATCTGAAACCTCATGCTTCCTCCGCAGTCTCGATATAAGCGACCGCTTCTTTTGCGGAGCGGTTTTCATTTATGACCTTTGCTTCCGCCAGAATGTCCGAGCAATTCTCCTGAAGCAAATCCACATTTCTCATGACCTCGTCCCTGCCGCGAAGCGCCGCCGCTGCCACATGCGTATAGACCTTTTTGGCGTCCTTGCTCCCAAGCAGCTTCAGTCCCACGGAACCGAAAAGGGTTCCCCCGACAAACAGCGCGACTTTTCCTCCGATATCCATAATCCTTCCTCCTGGTATTATTTGTAATCTCGTCAGCTTTGCTGAGGATAACGTCCTGTTCTATCCCTTCTCCGGCTCTTCCGCATGCCAGGCAGCGCCCTTCCGGCCAAGCGGTTAGAAATGGCTAATCAGATTATAGCACATCGTATTTTAAAAATCCACCACGATCTTTATCAGAAGCGGTTCAATACTTCCGGATGTTCCTTCGCCATCAGATCCAGCATAAGCTCTTCCTTCTCTTGAACCACCTGGATTGTATAGATATAGACGACTTCCTCATCAGAGGGTACCCTGGATATCCTGATATTCCGCCACTTCCCTTTTGCGGATTTTATTCGGTTCAATCGAAACGCGTCCTGGATAAAGCCTCCCGGGCAGCTTCCGATCCGCTCCCCCAGCGTCTCCAGATTAAAGAACCGCAAATAGCGCTCCCGGTCCTCCGGAACGATTTCCGCTTCACAAAACTTCTCGATGCTCTCCTTCAGGGTTTTCGCCTTGACATTGTCATACGAAGGAATGAAATCCGCGGCATAGATCCTCGTCGACGCGCCCAGACGCGGATAAACCAGCGTTACGATTTCATAGGTGGAAAAAAGCGCGTTTCCATACTGCAGCATCTGCTTCGAAGTCTTCACTTCATTTTCCGAATCGAAAATCTGCAGCTGCAGCGCCAGCATGGCTCTTTTCCTGTCCCGGGCAAGGCAGCGGGCGCCCAGGGTATAATAGACGTCGTTATTGGTATAGTCCAGCTCCATAACCGTATCGCTGCCGATCGCGTCGAGTATCAGGTTCTTCAACATCAGGTACTGGTCGCTCTTCTTTTCATTAAAGACCCGCTCCAGGGCCTCAATCGAATCATAGCCGAGATTCAGCACCCTTTTCAGATAACCGTCGCTTACGTATACATAATACGCACGGTTCTGGACGCACTCCACCAGCGCAAGCGGCGCGATATTTTTCTCCTGAAAATCCTCCGAAATGAAATTACGTTTTTCCGTCCTGTCAAAATCCGTAAGCGGACTCGGGCTCAGGACGTTCAGCCTTCCGATCCGTCCCCAATAATTTTTATCCTCCAGGCTCTCCAGCAGGCCGTTTTTTTCTGCCGTTATCGAAAGCAGCTCCTCGGAAGGAAGCGGCTTTGAATAATAGTAGCCTTGCAGGGCCTCGCATCCTATGGAGCGGAGGAAGACCCTCTGCTCCTCGGTTTCCACGCCTTCAACCAGCGTATGTATATTCAGGTTCTTGGCCATATTGATCAGCGACAACAGCACCTGCCTGCTTTTTACAGAAAAGTTCTTCAGAAAAAGCATATCGAACTTCATTGTATCAAATTCATAATTCTGGAGTACGTTAAGAGAAGAATACGCACTTCCGAAATCATCGATCCATATGGAGAAGCCGGCGTTATGAAACTTCTGGAAAATACGCCGAAAAGCATCTACGTCTTCTAACATGACGCTCTCCGTGATTTCCAGTTTTACGGCATCTACCGGAACCTTGTATGCTTCCAGACAGCCGCTCACGCGTTCAAACAGGTCTCGCCGTCGGAAATCATGTCGGGAAAGGTTCACGGAAAATGAAGGGATCGGGGTTCCCCGCTCGTTCATTTCCCGGTAAAACAGGCAAGTCTGCTTCAAAATTTCCATATCCAGCGCGTAAATCAGGTCATGCTCTTCCAGCACAGTAATAAATTCCCCGGGAGCAAGAATTCCATAAACAGGGTCCAGCCATCTGGCAAGGGCCTCCACACAGCAGATCTGCCCCGTTACCGAACGGAAAATCGGCTGGTAGTAAGGCCTGATATGCCCCTTTGCCAACGCCTCGGAGAAATGATCCAGTATATACACATCATTCATTCGGCTCATTTTACATCTCCTCTGATTCTATTTTTTCAGCTGCCAGAAATGCCGTCTCACAGTTGATTCCGCGCCGGATATGTTTACATGAGCTATCCCTGAACTGTGAATAACAGGCATAACCAGTATAGCACAAAAAGGTGTTATTATATATAATTTCTTTAATGATTTAAAATAAAACAGGCTGTATTCTTCTGCAGCTCGATACCGGCCTTATGGTGCTGATCGGCAGCTGACCTGCCGGTCAGTAACCGGAATAATCAAAATAATAGATGGTATACTGGCCGTTCTCATCAAATTTCCAGTATTCCAGCATCTGCGCCTCGTGATCAAACTCCCTGTACACACTGCCCCACAGCGGCGAGAAGGTCTCATCGTCTGCCGTGTAGTCGGGATGCGGATGATCTTCCGAATAGTTGGAGGTGATCCTGTACCTGGATCTTAAATAACTGTCCATAGCCTCCCGCTGGTCATCCGTCATCAGAAAATAATCAAGATAACCGTTTCCGAGGCCGAACGTCGGATCGATGTGATAATTACGGCCTCCCAGCCGGACGTAGCTCCACTCGTGGCCGGCCTCGTCCCATGACCTGTTTCCGCCCATTGTGGTCGCCTCAACCCCTGCCTGCATCAGCAGATAGGAATAGGCGATCGCTATCTGCTGGCAGACGCCGGTGCCCGTCTCGAAGAAATTGATCGCTGTGATTGTATCCACATATTCCACGTTCATCCGGTCCGCTGCCTCATAGTCGTACTCGTAATGGGACGCAAAGTACTCGTACAGCGCCAGCATCTTCTCAAAATCCGAGTAGTCGTATTTAAGCGCATCGTTGAGGATCCCCTCGATCTGCTCCGCAAACGCGCTGATCCGCGCGGAGACTTCCTCATAGGGCTTAAGATACGTGAAGCTTGCGACGCCGTCGATCACGGAGTTCTCCCTGTCCCAGGCATAATCGATCAGCCCTACCAGAACCGGAAAGCAGGTTTCGGGGAACTGGCCCATCACCCAGTCGTAGGTGTGCTGGTCCGGGCAGGCAAAGGTGTCCTCCCCGGCCATGACCGCATCCACCAGATTGAACCAGGTCTCGCACATGGTCTTCCCGAAAACCTCCTCGTGATACACCGAGCAGACCTTCGGCTGAAACGTGAAGAGCCGCGTCTCCTGCTTTTCCGCCTCTTCCGGCAGCGGATAAACGGGTTCCGTCGGCAGCGGTTCCGCAGGCAGCGATTCTTCAGGCAATGGTTCCGCAGGCTCATCCGCGCTCTCCGGCGGAGCCGCGCTGCTGTCCGCCGTCCTGCTCTCCGTCACCGGTGCGGTACTGCTGTCAATTACCTGGCTTTTGGCGCCGCAGGCGCACATGAGCACAAGTATCAGTGCCGCAGAGACAAGTCTCATCATTTTTTGCATTTTTTCCATTTCGTCATCCCTCCGCAGTATCTGTCGGTCCGTGCATCTTTATTGACAGGACAAATTAAACTCATCTGTTCTTATTATAGCATCTCTTTGCTGTGCGTAAATATCCTTGCATACAAAGAAAATGCCTTTCTTGCAAGCTTTAACAGAATAATAGATCAATTCAAGGTTTTCCAAAACGCATAAATATATTATAATATAAAACAGTTAAACATAATCTAAAGCTCCAAATA
>JAILID010000034.1 GCA_024695465.1 Lachnospiraceae bacterium
GTTCCGCCCACCAGGGTCTCATAGAAGGTGGCGGTCGCGCTGACGCTCACCTCTGCGTTCTCATCTCCCTCATGGAGAGAGCAGGAGATATCGCCGAGCAGGCAGCGGTAGGGGCTTTCTTCGAGCTGGGAGATGATCTCCTCCATGGTCTTATAGTCCGGGGCCGAAAACTGGAGGGTAAAGTTTCTCCGAATCTGATCCCCATTCCGGGTCACGTTGGAGAAGGCGACCGAGTAGCGGGTGGTAGCCATGAGCACGTTGTTCAGAAGGTCAAGCTCCGCCTCGCTGTTGTTGTAGCTGGGCATCCGGCTGGCCGTCCCGCCCTCTCCGAGGCTGTCCAGCTCCGAGCGCATGCGGTTTAAGGACGCCGCCCGGGCGGTAACGCCGTTCAGCTCCATCTCAAGCGACTGCTTCTCCGCCTCCGCGGTCGCCATCGCGGTTCGGATCGGCTGGTCCACGAGAAGGTAATAGGCCATGGCCAGCAAAATCAGCACCAGGACCAGAAGAAGGACTTTCTCCTTTAAAGTAAAGTCACGACTTAATACTTTCATCTTCTTCCCCCTCCTTCACTTCCTCCGTGCTGTTCAAGTAGACCGTGACCGCCGCGTTGACCACTTCGGACTGATTGCCCGAACTCCCCGTCGCGGCGTTCATCACCGTGCAGTAGTCCACCAGGGGCTCCTTCCGAAGCTCCTGGGCCAGGGTGTTGATATCCTTAAGGTCCGCGCCGGTGATGGACAGGGTGAGGAGGTTGCTCTTCACCGACCAGCTGCTGACGGTGACCTGGGAGAAGACAACCCGCTCAAGCAGATCCAGCACCTTGAGCCGGCTCGTGCGGGTAAGTTCCTCCTCCGTCATCCCGGAGACCGTATAGTGAGCGTACTCATCCGACATATCCCCCATCTCTTCCAGCGCGGCGTAAGCTGCCGTCACCTGGCTGTTCAGCCGGGCAACCTCATTCTCCTTCTCGGACAGCGCCGTCATCCGGTCAAGGATACCCACCTTGCCGAAGACGCCCGCCGCCGCGATGACCGCGATGAGCGCGGGGATGAGGGTGCGAAGGCGAATAGGCTTGACCATCTTGGCCGCGAAATTTATGCTCCTTTTCGACGGCAGATTCCTCTTCGAGGGCTTTCTGACCGCCTTCCCGCCTTCAAAAGGCGAGTTCTTCTTTTCTCCTAAAGCCATATTGCACCTCCCCTCAGCTCAAAGCCGCGCCGATAGCCAGAATCGTCCCGCTGCAGTTTCCCGCCCGGTCCGAAACGCCCGCCAGTTCCGCCGCCGAATGCATCTGCAGTCCCAGGGTATCCCTGATCGCGTCGCAAAGCTGGGGGATCTCCGCCCCGCCGCCGCAGAGCCAGACGTCTTCGATCTGGCTGTCCGGATTGGAGAAGCGGTAGAAGTTGAGCGCCCGCATCAGCTCCACAGCGATATTTGAGAAGGCGTTCATGCAGACTTCCTTCTCCTGGCAGCCGTCATAGTTGGTGAGCAGGTAGGTATGGGCCAGGTGGACGTCCACGCTGTAGGCGTCCGCAAGCACCTCGTCGAGGATTGAAAGGCCGATCTCAAGGACGCGGGTGACCATATGCCGCTCGCCCCGGAACATATACATGCGGATCGCCCTGTAGCCCAGGTCGAGGACGCAGTATTCCTGCCGTCCCGTCCCGATGGACTGGATTCGGCGGATGAGGGTGATATAGCTGCTGACCGCGGGGGAGGCTTTGACAAGCTTAAGGCCGGCCTTCCTCAAGTAGCTTCTCGCCTCCGCCATCAGATTGATCGGCACCGCTGCCGCAAGAAGCTCCATGGCGTCGCCGCCTTCCGCTTCCTTCTTGTCCGCATCCGCGTCTTTCTTCTCTTCCGTCTTCTTCCCGCCGGCAGGGGCGGCCTTCCCGCCGGCCGCGCTCCGCTGCAGGATCTCCTCCGGAGTCGAGATCATCGCGTAATCAAATATATAATTCTTGAGCTCGTCTGTAATGTAGTCCCGGAATTCGAAGGGCAGGTTGTAGGTCAGCTGGTCCACCGTCATGACCGGAGCGGTCACCGTCTTCACATAGACCAGTTCCTCTGGAAACACGATCGCCGCGTCCTTGCAATGGATCCCGTTCTCCTTCAGCGTCGCGCGAATAAATTCCCCCATCGATTCCGGGGATACGACCCGGTAGTCGCGGACCAGATTGTTCGGGACAGGCGCGGAAACCAGCTTCCGCACAAGCCCGCCGCTTATAAGGGCCAGCTTCACGCTGTCTGACCCAATGTCGATGCCGACAATCGGTTTTGCCATCTTACGCTCTCCTTCCTAGAAACCCAACAATCTTCCATACCATGTAACGATGCCTTCTCCGAACAGCAGCATAAAAGCCGCGGCGGCCGCGATGGAGGGCCCGAAGGGAATCTCCGCATCCTTGCTGCCCCGCGCGTTCCTGACCGCAAAAACCACAAGTCCGAGCAGGCAGGAGAAAATCACTGCAAAGAGGGTCCCGATCGGACCCAGATAAAGGCCTGTCAGGGCGTAAAGCTTGACGTCGCCTCCGCCCATGCTTTCCCTTCCGAGCGCCGCGTCCATCGCCAGAGAGATCAGAAGGATCGCTCCCCCGGACAAAAAGGCCGAAAATGCGTGAACGGCGGCGGTTTTAAGGCCCATACCCGTAAAAACCGCAAAAACCAGCCAGGCCGCAGCTGGAATGATCAGGCAGCCGTCGGGGATCGTCTTCGTCTCAAGATCCACCAGCGAAAGGCAGAAGAGGCAGCAGAAGAAGACCCAGTTTCGCAGCGCCTCCGGCGTAAGGCCGAAGCGGATGGCGGTCAGAACCGTGACCGCGGCGAAAAAGCATTCCGTGAGAAAATAGCGGACCGGGATCTTCTGCCCGCAGTAGCGGCATTTCCCCCGCAGAAGAAGCCAGCTGAAGATCGGGAAGAGATCCAAAACGCCCAGCGCGTGGCCGCAGCCGGGGCAGCGGCTCCTGCCGCTTAAGAAGGATTCCCCCCGGGCGATCCGATAGGCCGCGCAGTTTAAGAAGGATCCAAAGGCCGCTCCCGTAATGGCGAGGAGCGTAAAGCAATATATGATTATAGCACGATCCGCATCGATTGTCATCCCGTCTCCCCACTGTTACTTAAGATAATTGTAACTGTCGCCGGTCCAGCCGTCATCCGGCTCCCAGTTGGCGCAGTGGCTCTCGTCCGCAAAGGAAAAGTAGCAGATCTCCCCTTCCTTCGCCGAGCTTCCTTCCTTAAAGCCGCTGTGGCCGGCAAGCCCGTAATACGCGACAATCCCTTTTTTCTCAAGCCCCTTCGTCGTGGCCGTCCCCCGCTTAAGCCCGGACTCCTCGTCCGTAAGATAAGCGGTCCATTCCTTCCCGTTGAGCGAAAAGGTCAGCTCCGCAGGCCATGGTTCTCCATCCTTTTGGCTCTCCGAAAGCCCTTCCTTAAGCTGCTCCAGCACATAGCCGGAATTCAAGCGGGTGCAGAGCTTCTTGTCCTTGTCATGCATCCCGCAGACCAACGTATAGGGATAAGCTCCGTCATCGGTTTCGACCAGATAGACCTTGCCTCCGGCCGGGCAGAGATCGTCCCAGCCGCCCATGGCCGCAGCCACCGCCTCTTTGGCGTCGTCCGCAGTCTGCTCGCCGTTATTCATGATATAATTCTCCGCTACTCTCCGGAGGGCGGTATCCATTCCCGCGGCGCAGGCGATCTCCTCCGAGCGCTCCACATAATACTGAACGGTCGGGATCAGGATCAGAACCGCCAGAACCAGGACCAGGACGAGGAGGATCACGATAATCCGCGCGATTCCCCGGCTGCCGCTCATTTTTCTGCCTTTCATTTTCCTCTCCTCCCTGTATCTGTCAGCCTTCAGCGCTGCGGAAAACCAGAATCTGGTCGACGTCGCTGAAAGCGTCCTTCGCGGCGTTCAGCTCGATGTCAACCTGACGCGCTTCCTTTCCCCCGGTCCGGATATGCACGCTGCGCTTCATGCCCATCCCGTCTTCTTCCGGATCCGAGAAGATGCGCCGGGCTTCTTCCTGCTCGGCGATCCGCTCCGCAAAGGCTCCGCTGCCCAGCTCCCTTTCGAAATCCTCCCTGCTAAGGCCCAGGATCTTCTCGAGGCCATGGGCGATCACCTCGTAACGGATCCCATCTTTATTTCTCCGGCGGAACACGATGCTGTCCGAGGTAAAGCGGCACAGGAGCTTCATCTGGTTCTGAAGGCGGGTGTGCTGGGTCATGTCCTTCAGGGAGCCGTAGAATTTCTTTCCGTCGTCGGTCGTCTCCAGGTAATAGACGTTCATGAGATAGTGGCCGAACTCGCCGTTCTCCCGCTCCACCCAGACCATCCCGCTTGAGCCGTTCATGCGGTCGGCCTCAGCCCCGTTGAAAATCCCATAGAAAGCCTCACGGCTCTCCGGATGGATAAAGCGTTCGATCTTCATCAGGCGTTCGAAGAATTCCGGCTCGTCGACCAGGTCGTAAAACTGCTCGTTGTAGCGGATAATGTCGATATGTTCGCCCGAATCTCCGTGGCGCAGATAGATGCCTACGCCTCCCAGCACGTTGTTGAGCATGGTGTCGCTGTAAAGATTCTGGTTCAGGAACTCCCGGACGCCGAACTGCTGGTTCCGCTTGAAGATGATCCCCTGGTAATCTACATTCCCCTTGATCAGCGCGAGCTTCTCAAAGTCCGCGGCGGACATAGGCCGGTAAAAATGAAAACCTTGTATATAGCGGCAGCCCAGACCGTGCAGAAAGCGGGTCTGCGCCGCGGTCTCGACGCCTTCCACGATGATCGGGATGGCCATCGTCTTGGCCATGTTCACGACCGACTCGACGATGCGGATCCCTCTCTCCTCCTCGCTCTTGTCGTCGATCCTCAAGAACTGGGCGTCCAGCTTCAGAACGTCGACGCTCAGCTTCCGCAGCATGTTGAGGGAGGAATAACCGCTTCCGAAATCGTCCATGAGAACCATGAAGCCCATCGAGCGGAGCTTTATGATGGTCTCCCGGACTTTCGCGGTATTGTCCACCGCCGATTCGGTGATCTCCACTTTGATCGCGGAATGGGGCAGGCGGTAGGTCTCCGTCAGGCTTTCGAAAATCGCGGGCACGTCCGTCGTCACGATGTCGACCCGGGAGACGTTGACGGAGATGGGAATCACGGCATGACCCGCGTCGAGCCACTTTCGGATCCAGCGGCAGACCTCTTCCCAGATATACTGATCCAACTCCGCGATGACCCCGTACTTTTCCAAAACAGGCACAAAAACCGTCGGGGAAATGATCTTCTCCCCCCTTCTCCATCTCACCAGGCTTTCCGCTCCCACGATCTGGTGGGTACTGATCCGGCACTGGGGCTGGAGCTCAAAGAAAAACTCTCCGTTCCGGATCCCGGTCTGGAAATCCATGAGGAGGCGGTACTCCTGATCCGCCCTTTCGAGCATGGAGGACTCGAAAAGCCGGATGCGTTCATGCATAATTTTCTTGGCGTGGACCTGGGCTACTTCCGCCCGGTCCAGAAGATCGAGAACCGATAAATTCTCTTCCACTTTGCAGACGCCGATGGCGGGGAGAAAGCCGTAGGCGCATCCCTTCTGCACCTCCAGCCCGTGGACGTGCTGATAGATCGCTTCGATCCGATCCATATCATAGGGCATGACTGCACAGAAATCGTCCTGGCTCAGATAGCCTGCCAGAATATCCTTTTCCCTGCGCAAAAAAGCGCCGATCTCCGCCAGAAGCAGATTGCCGGCGTCTCTGCCGAACCAGTCGTTGAAGAGCTTGAAATGTTCTATGTCGAGGGTTATGAAACAATAGTTTGATACGCCCTTTTCCAGCAGCCGCTGGACCGCGGAATAGAAGGCCTTCTCCCGAAGAAGCCCGGTCCGGGGATCCCGGTCGTCCTGTCCGTTCTCCAGGAGCGTGTTGATTCCCAGCTCCCGGTATTTCGCGTTCTGGATATCGAAGACAAAGAAGCGGACGACGCCGTCTTCAAGGCCGTGTTCTTTTCCTCCCACGACCACCTGCTCGACCCAGCGCCAGCCCCCGCTTTCCAGACGGTAGCGAAAACGGCCGCTAAGGATCCCCGGCCTTTCGGATGCGGCCAGCCTCTTTAGCAGGGTGTCCGTATCCATCAGATCCGTATAGGCCTTCCGGTCTTCGGGGTGAATCATGTGTTCCGTGCAGTAATGGTAGAGGTCCCGATAGGTTCCGGTCTGCAAGGGGACAAAATATTTCCCTTCGACGTGATAAATACTCCGAACCCGGTCCTCATTGAGGCGGATTTCGACAAGTTCATCAAAAGAAGCCTTGTAAAGGCACTCCATATCTGTCATTTTTTCGCCCTGGATAACCCTCAGCACGTCTAATTGTGTAACATCCGCCATTTTGATACCCTCTGAACCGTTCGATAATCGTACTTATTATAACGAATTCATCCGTCTTCATCAATCCCCTTTTAGCAAAAGTTTCCTTAAATTAAGCGCGCCGCTCCGCCATGATATTGCCCGCCGGATCGCTCCGCGCTTCGCGCTCCCGCGATCCTTAACAAAAAAACTCATGCTTTGACGCGGCGCTCCGCGCGACCGGGCAATGATAATACGCGCCGCTCCGCGCTTCGCGCTCCCGCGCCGCTGCAAAAATTCGCAATCCGGGCTGCCGCCCTACTTGCTCATTTTTGTTAGGTTGTCAAGTGTGTTTGCGCCTTGGCATGCAAGCATGCCCGGCGCCGCTCCGCCATGATATTGCCCGCCGGATCGCTCCGCGCTTCGCGCTCCCGCGATCCTTAACAAAAAAACTCATGCTTTGACGCGGCGCTCCGCGCCGCAAGCATTCGTTTTTTTGTTAGCGTCGCTCATGACCGTGCAGACGGCTTCGCGCAAGCGCGACCGTCTGCACGGTCATGGCGACCGTGCAATATCATAAAAAAAAACATTATCATTTCTCAAAATATATGCTATAATAAATCATTAGTACTTTTGTCGAGTTTAAAGAATAATAGAGGGCCATCTGCCATGCTGCTTGAAGACGTCCTGAATGTAAAAAGGCTCATCCTGGTTGCGGATGATCAGGAAATCAACCGGGAAATTCTCGGCATGATTCTGGAAGACAGCTTTACGATCATCTACGCGGAGAACGGAGTTGAAGCCCTGCGGCTCGCCCGGGAAAACCGCAAGGTATTATCCGCCATCCTGCTCGATCTCATCATGCCGGAGATGGATGGCTACGAGGTGATCAAAACCCTCAAACAGGATTCCGAGCTGTCTCACATTCCCATCATCGTCCTGACGGCAGAGGCCAGCGCGGAGCTTGAGACGCTTCGCCTCGGGGCGGCGACCTTCATCACCAAGCCTTTCGATAACGACGAGATCATTCTGGCCCGGGTCGCCCGGATCGTTGAGCTCTCCGAGACCCAGCGGATCCTCCGCGCCACGGAGCGCGACGAGCTCACAGGCCTTTACAGCGAGAGGTTCTTCTTCGAGTACGCGGAGCAGTATCGTCTCTACCGCCCCGAGCAGGACAAGGACGTCATGGCCATCGACATCTGCCGTTTCCGCGTGCTGAATGAGATGTACGGCCGGACCTTCGGGGATCTGGTCCTGTCCACACTGGGGAAGACCATCGCCATGAACCTGCGCAAGTACGGCGGCATCGGAGGACGGATCGATTCCAACACCATCTTCATCTTCATGCCCCATCAGAACAATCACGAGCTCATCATCGATTCCCTGACCCGGACCCTGAACGCGTTAAAACCCGGACTCAATATCCGCCTCCGCATGGGGGTCTGCACCATGGGCGACCACGTCTTAAACCTCCAGCACCGCTTCTCAAGGGCCAAGGACGCCTGCAACATGCTGCGGAACAATTACCGCAAGTCCGTCCAGATCTACGACGAGGAGATGCACCAGCAGGAAGTCCTCAAGCAGGCCCTTCTGAACGACCTGCCGAAGGCGCTTGAGGAGGAGCAGTTCATCGTCTATTACCAGCCCAAGTTCGACATCACCGGCAGCCATCCCTTCCTGAGGTCCGCGGAGGCTTTGATCCGCTGGAAGCATCCCGTCTACGGGATGATCTCTCCGGGCGTCTTTATTCCCCTCTTCGAATCCAACGGCCTCATTCACAAGGTCGATTATTTCGTCTGGAAAAAGACGGCGCAGCAGATCCGCATCTGGCGGGACCGCTACGGGATCACCCTCCCCATCTCGGTCAACCTCTCCCGGGTCAACATCCACGAGGAGAACCTGGAAAACAAGCTTATGGAGCTCGTCAGGGAAAATGATCTCTCCCCGCAGGATCTTCATCTGGAGGTAACAGAGTCCGCCTACACGGACGACGCCTCCCGGCTCGTTGAGGTTATCGTGCGGCTCCGGGAGCTGGGCTTCGCCATCGAGATGGATGATTTCGGTTCCGGCTACTCTTCCCTCAACATGCTCTCCCTGCTCCCCATCGACGTGCTGAAGATGGACATGCAGTTCGTCCGGAACCTCAAAGACGAAGATTCTTCCGCCCACAAGATGGTCCAGATCATCCTCGACATCGCGAAGTATCTGAACGTCCCGGTCATCGCCGAGGGAGCGGAAAATGAAATTCAGGTCCGGATCCTCAAGAACGCCGGCTGCCATATGATCCAGGGTTACTATTTTTCCAGGCCGGTGCCGCCTGAAGAATTTGAAAAATTTATTGAAGAAAGAAAAGAAAGCGAGGCTGCGTCATGACTCTTGAAGAATTATACTCCTCCATCAGCGGAGATTACGATTACGCCAAAAAAGTGCTGCGGATGGACAAAATGATCGACCGCTTCATCCTGAAGTTCGCCAAGGATCCTTCCATGCAGAAGCTGTCCGCCGCCTACGAAAGCGGGGACGCTACCGGGATCTTCGAAGGCGCCCACAGCGTAAAGGGCGTAACCGCCAACATAGGCCTGACGACGCTCTCTTCCCTCACAGCCAGGATCTCGGATGAGTTCCGCCCCGGAAGCTCCCGAAAGCTTTCGGACGAGGAGCTGGATAAGATCGTCAAGGAAGCCCAGGCCCTCTACGATACGACCGTAAAAATGATCGCCCGCTACGAGGCGGAGAAGGCGTGACCGCTTAAGGTTCCGCCTTCTTTTTTCCGTTCTTGCATTTTTCACAAATAGCGATTATGATAGTTGAGTCCTTTTTCCGGGCGGAAGTCCTTTTTCCCCGCCGAGGATAAGCGCCCCGCGGCAGCGCGCAGGGCCTTACTCCGGATGATCGGCTGACCCGGATGATCGGCTGACGCCGACTTTAATCCGCGCTTTGATCCCGCGGAGCGGGCGCTAAAATACGCGATATATATACGCAGATTGCTTATGGAGGTTATTATTATGAAAAGAAAACTACTGATCATGTTCCTTGCCGCCGCTTTCGTCCTTGGCGCCTGCGGCGGACAGGCAGCCGATTCCGGCAAGGACGCTTCTTCCGAAGCGGCGTCATCGAATGTCAGCGAATCCGCAAGCGGCTCGGACGCTTCCTCCGAGGATACGCCGACGCCGGATGAGGCTTCCGAGTCGGATTCCGACAACGCGGTGGGCGACATCCTGCTGGATGACGCGCCGGTTTCGGAGGAGAATTTCGACGCCGAAAAATACTCGGATTTCATTTCCCTCGCAGCCTATGACGAGTTCAGCCCCTACGCCCCGGACGGCACCAGGGTCGAGAACGGCATGACGGTCAACATCGATTACACCGGCTACGCGGACCTGGACGGCGACGGGGAGGTCGAGCCTTTCGACGGCGGCGCCACGAAGGGGAATGGAGAGCCGCTTAAGATCGGTTCCCATTCCTATATCGACGACTTTGAGGAGCAGCTGATCGGGCACGTTAAGGGCGACGAGGTCGAAGTCAACGTCACCTTCCCCGAGGACTACGGCAGCGAAGAACTCAGCGGCAAGGACGCCCGCTTCGACGTCACAATCAACGAGATCGTGAAGGAGACCGCGGATGACTACTTCTCAAAAGTCTGCAACAATTCCACCACCCTGGCTTACCCGGCGGATATCTGGAACGAGATCGTCGATTACTTCAACCACTACGCGGAAAAGAACAGCATGACGACGGAGGAACTTTTCAGCCAGGTGGGCCTCGACCAGGACAGCTACATGAGATCCCGGGCCAAAATCCTGCTCACCGCCTACTCGATCCTGGCAAGCGAAGGGATCAGCGCCGATAGCGAGGAGTACCTGAAGACCCAGAGCGATTTCCTCGCTTACTACGGCTTTGCGGACGACGCGGAGGCTATGGAGAACGGGATGACGCAGCTCGAGCTTGATTATTCCGTATCTTACAACCTTGCCCTGAATAAGCTTAAGGAGCTGGCTAAGTGAAGCTGAGACTGCCGGAGTATTTCGTTGATTTCGCCTGCATCGGGGGAAAATGCCCCGATTCCTGCTGCGTGGGCTGGGAGCTGGATATCGACGAGGAGACCTATGACTATTACCAGGCGCTTCCCGGATCTTTCGGGGAGCGCCTGCGGGCCGCGATCTCCAGAAAGTCCGATTCCGGCGGCGCGGGCGGCGTTTTCGGCCTGGAAGGCGATTACACCTTCCGGGTCCCGGTCAACGGGCGCTGTCCCTTCCTGAACCGGGATAATCTCTGCGATATCGTCCTTACGCTCGGTCCGGAGGCCCTCTGTACGGTCTGCTCCGAGTATCCCCGTTACACCTTCCAGCTGGGAAACAGCATCGAAAAAAGCCTTACCCTCTCCTGTCCGGAGGCGGGAAGGCTTATTTTTACCATGATCCGGCCCATGGGCTTTACCGAGACCGATCTGGGGGAGTCTGAGGCCGGAGCGCTTTTCGATGAAGACGGGACTTCCGGCGAAGCCTTTTCCGAGGAGGAGGAGCTTTTCTGCCGGGCCGTCGGCCGTGTCCGGGATACCGCGATCCGGATCCTGTCCGCAAGGCCCCGTCCGCTTTCGGAGCGGACGGCCTGTTTCATCCGCTACGCCGAGAGGATGCAGGAGCTTCTTAACGACAGCGCCTATCTGACTTCCTTTCCGGCCCGCTATGAGGAGGCCGGGGCTCCCTTCGAAGCCTTCCTTTTGGAGCCGAAGTTTCTTTCCGGCGCGGTTCCGGACGGTTTCGACGAGTTTGAGGAACGCCTGCGCATCCTTTCCGGGCTTGAAGTCCTGGACACGCGCTGGGAGAAATCCCTTGAAGGGCTTCGGCGCATGGCTTCCGAAGGGATCTACGCCGCGCGCCTTGACGCCTACCGGGCCTTCCGCAGGGAGGATCCCTTAGATGATTACGAATTCCTCCTCTGCTACTTCGTCAACCGCTATTTTCCCCGGGCCGCCTACGACTTAAACCTTCTTTCCAAGGCCCGCCTCGCCCTTTTCGGCTGTCTGACCGTGCGGGACCTGGATGCGGCTTTGTTCCATGAAAATGAAGGGCGCTTTTCATTTTCCGACCGAATTCGAAACGCCGCGAACTACTCCCGGGAGGTCGAGCACTCGGACGAGAATCTCGAGCTGATCGAGGAAGAACTGATCTTTAACTAAAGCAAGGCAGGAGAAGCGAATCCTTCTCCTGCCTTATTTTATCTTAATCCTTCCGCTCCCGGCGGAGCAGCTCGTTGATCTCCGCGCCCATCATGACGAAGTAGCAGCAGAAATAGAGCCAGAACATGACCAGGGTCAGGGTGGAAAGGCTTCCGTACATGGAAAATCCGTTGAAGCCGGTGACATAGATTCGGACGACTTCCGAGAAGATGTACCAGGCCCCGGCGGCAAAGAGGGCCCCGGGCAGCTGATCCTTGAAGCGCAGGCGCTTGTGGGGAAAGAACTTGTACATGATGAGGAAGAGCAGGGTCAGGATCAGCAGGGTGTAGAAGGCCCGGAAGGCCGTCGAGAAAACGAAAAGCGGGATAAAGCCGGGCCGGTTCTCAAGGATGAAGCCGCGGAGCGCCTGCCAGAAGACCGAGGAGGCGATCCCCGCGGCGGTGATGAAGACAAATACCACCGTGTAGAGGATCGACCAGAGTCGGATGACCAGCCAGCTGCGGATCTCCTCGGCCCTGCAGATCACGTCCAGCCCGGTATTGAGGGCGTACATGGCCTTGGAAGCCGCCCAGAGCGCGGTGAGCACCGTGACCGGGACCAGGCCGAAGCCGCCGGAATAGAGTTCTTCAAGAATGCTGTGGAGGGTCGGGAGAAGATACTCCGGGAGCACGGAATCCAGGGCCAGATAGATGGTTTCCCGGCTGATAAGCGTCCGGCTCAGAAGCTGCAGAAGAAGGATCAGAAACGGGAAGACCGACATCAGAATGTAGAAGGCGGCCTGGGCCGCGTAGGTGCCGATTCGATCTCTTGAGCTCTTCATGAAGACCCGGAAGCCAAAGGTCGCGGCTTCGATAAGCTTTTCCCTGCTCACTCTCCGCATGGCGTCTCCTCCTCATGAAGCAGGGCCTGATAGACCTCCCTCCTCGTAAGCCCCCGGTCCTTCGCCGCGGCCTTCATGGCCTCCTTGCGGCTCAGGCCTTTTGCTTCATAGGAGGCCACATGGTCCAAAAGGCTGATCCCGGCGTAAGCTTCCTGCTTCCGGGCTTCCAGCTCCTCCCGGTTCCTTCCCTCAAGGACCAGGACGTACTCGCCCCGGGCCGGAACCCGGGCCAGTTCCTTCAGGGCCTCCCCGATCGTCGTGTCCGTCAGGGTCTCGTATCTCTTGGTCAGCTCGCGGCAGAGCGTTATGGGGCGCTCTTCTCCCAGCGCCTCCGCGAGGAGCGCAAGGGTTTTTTCGAGCCGGTGGGGGGCTTCATAGAGGATCAGGGTGCGGGTTTCGGTTTTCATTTCCTCAAGGATCCGCTCCCTTTCCTTCCGGTCCTGGGGCAGGAAGCCTTCGAAGGAAAAGCGCCGGGAATCCCGGCCGGAAAGGGCCAGGGCCGTGACGACGGCGCTCGCTCCGGGCACCGCGCTGACCGGGACTCCCGCCTCATGGCAGAGGCAGACCAGGGACTCGCCGGGGTCGGAAATGGCGGGCATCCCCGCGTCGCTTATGAGGGCGATCGTCTGCCCGTCCTCAAGCTTCCCGACAAGCTCCGGCCCCCTTGTCTTCTCGTTGAATTTGTGATAACTGATGCAGGGCGTGCGGATCCCGTAGCGCGCCAGAAGGACTCCGGAGGTCCGGGTATCCTCGCAGGCGATCAGATCCGCTTCCGAAAGGATCCGGACAGCCCGGTAGGTCATGTCTTCCAGGTTGCCGATGGGGGTCGCGACCAGATAGAGCGTTCCGGTCATAGGCTGCCTCCCTTCTTTCCGTATAACGCAAGCAATTCTTCCGTGTAGCTGCCGTCCTCCCCGTAGACGATCAGCGGAGGCTCGACGGACAGGCCCGGATTCCCGCCCTTAACCGCTTCGACAAGGAGCAGGTTGGCCTCCCGGTCCCGGCCGGGATGCACCAGGCGGAGGCGTTTGGGTTCCAGCTGAAAGCGGCTAAGGAGCGGCAGGATTTCCGCAAGGCGCCCGGGCCGGTGGACCATGGTAAAGCGCCCCCGCATCCGAAGGGCCCGCGCGCCCGCGCGCACCGCGTCTTCCAGGGTCATCGCGATCTCATGCCGGGCCAGGTTCCTCTGGTCCGCGGAGCCGATGAGGCCGTGGCCGCCTTTGATGTAGGGGGGATTGACAGTTACCAGAGAAAAGGAAGCCGCCGGCAGATACCGATCGGCTTCCTTCACATCGCCCCTTAGGATCCGGATCTTATCAAATAAGCCGTTATAGCGCACGGACCGAGCGGCCAGTCCGGCAGCTTCCTCCTGGAGCTCCAGTCCCGTAAAATGAACCTCGATCTCCCGCTTCTTAGCTTCGGCTTCCATGATGAGGGGAACGACTCCGCTGCCCGTGCAGAGGTCCAGGACCTCGTCCCCTTTCCGCAGGCGGGGGTAGTGGGCCAGGAGGACCGCGTCGATTCCGAAGAGGAAGCCGTCCGTGTCCTGGTAAATGAAATTCCCGTTTTCAAGATCGTCAAGACGTATCATAGATCCCGCATTTCCTTCCGTTTCCCGGTCATGAATTTCCTTTTTTATTCGTCTCGTTTTTCCGGGCGTCAGTCTTCTGCGCGTCGGTCTTCTGCGCCTCATTCTTCTGCGCATCAGCCTTCCGCCGGCGCGGACGCTTCGGGCGCGGAGCGCGGCCCTCTTCCGCTCCTTCGGGGACCGGGGGCTTCTCCGCCCGTTTTTCATTTCCCTTCTTCTCCGGGCTTTCCGCCTTTCCCTTCCCGTCGGCCGCTTTTTTGGGGGCCTTCTCCGTCCTGGCCGGCTCCTTGCATTTCGGCTTCTTCGAATGAGGGATAAAGCTGATCTCGTCTATGTGGTACTCCTTAAGCTCCCTCTCGTCGTTGTCCATTTCGACGATGCACTTGACGCACTGGCGCAGGATGTCCACGGACTGGACCTCGCCGCGGCGGCCGTCGGGGGCCGTCATCTGGTCTCCCTTGCCCGGCAGGCCCCTGGAGAGATAGGCGTAGGTGTCCGCTTCATTCTTCAGGCAGCACATAAGGCGTCCGCAGCTGCCGGAGATCTTGGCCGGATTGAGCGAGAGGTTCTGCTCCTTGGCCATCTTGATGGAGACCGGGGCGAATTCGGTCAGGAAGGTGTGGCAGCACAGGGGCCGCCCGCAGATGCCCATGCCTCCTAAGAGCTTGGTCTCGTCCCGGACGCCGACCTGGCGCAGCTCGATCCGCGTCTTGAAGATCCCGGCGAGGTCCTTGACCAGGTCCCGGAAGTCGATCCGGCCATCCGCGGTGAAGTAAAAGAGAACCTTGCTGTTGTCGAAGGTGTATTCCGCCTTGATGAGCTTCATTTCCAGATTCCGCTCCGCGATCTTGCTCTTGCAGATCCAGTAGGCCTCCCGCTCCTTGCGGCGGTTTTCCGCTTCCCGCTCCCGGTCAGCTTCCGTCGCCATGCGGATGACCGGCTTTAAGGGCTTCGGGATCTTTTCCTCATCCATCTCCATCGGGGAGATGACGACATAACCGTATTCGATCCCCCGCGCGGTCTCCACGATCACCCGGTCGTCATAGTGAATCTCGAAATGCATCGGATCGAAAAAATAGATTTTGCTTACATTTTTAAACTTTACGCCAACAATTTTACCCATATGTACTCCTATACGGCTCCTTCAGCCCATCCGGTCCCGGATCGCAAGCAGAAGAAGCTCGATTGTCAGGTCAAAATTAACGTTTGCCTTAAGACGGCTGCCGGCCTTCCCGATGGCCTTGAGGATCTCCTCAAGCCCCTCGTAGGAGACGGCGGCGGCCTCCCTCCGGATCTCGGCAAACTCCGGGCGGAAGGCCAGGCTGTCCGGGTCTTTCGCCGCCTTATAATAGAGGACGTCCCTGAACCAAAGCGTCATAAGGTCCAGGAATTCCCCGATCTTATCTTTGTTCTCCGCCAGACTCCTGATCGCGGCGGTCAATTCCGCCGCCTGCAGGCGCTGCATGTTCTTCATCAGGCCGACCAGCTCTTCCCGCCTTTTCCGGAAGTCGGGATCAAGGGCCGCCTCCCGGGCTCTTCCGATATTGCCCTGGGCGTAGGACGCGATCATCCCGGCTTCCCCCTCCGCAAGGCCGCATTCCTTAATAAGATAGTCCCTTACCTCCCGGTCCGCGACGGCCCTCAGATCCAGGCGGACGCAGCGGGAACGGACCGTCTCAAGCAGGGCGTCCGGATTGTCCGCAAGGAGCAGGATGACGGCGTAGGGCGGGGGATCCTCGATGGTCTTCAGGAGGGCGTTCTGGGCCTGGACATTCATCTTGTCCGCCTCCGGCACGATATAGACCTTCCGGGGACTTTCGTAGGGACGGATGCCGGCGCTGTTCACCAGCTGCTCCCGGATCTCGTCTACCGTGATGAGCGCGGGCTTTTCATGGCGGACCCAGATAATATCGGGATGATTGCCGCTCAGCGCTTTCCGGCAGGAGAGGCAGCGTCCGCAGGGGACGTCCGGGCCGCCGCTGCAGAGCATCGCCCTGGCGTAAAGCCCGGCAAGCAGCTTCTTCCCCGAGCCCTTCTCCCCGCAAATAAGGCTGGCGTGCGGGATGTGTCCGCTCTTAACCGCGTTTTCCATATGCCTTATGATATCCTTCTGGCCCCGTACGGCCTTGAAGCCTTCCTCTTTCACGGCTTTCCTCCTTCCGTTATTATCGAATATTTGAATGGGTTTATTGTACAATTATTTGGGGAAAAAAGCAAGTACCGGGCGGCCAATGCCGCCCGGTCTTAATGCCTGCGCTATTCATTTTCCTCCGGATACATACGCGCGGAGCAGGGGCAGAAGCACCCCGCCCGCGCAGTTGCCGGCGGTGATCACGAGTATTGCAAGGACCGCCCGGCCGCTAAAGGCGCCGGCGATCCAGAAATAGAACATATCCGCGACGCAGTGCTCCGTTCCGCAGAGGATAAAGCCCATGACCCCGAAGACGAGGGCCAGGTATTTCCCTGCTTCGTGGGGGATCCGGCCGTAGCCTTCCACCGCGATGTAGATAAAGATGTTGCACAAAAGCCCCAGGAAAAAGAGGCTCACGAAGCTGTCGTCCAGCTTGGCCGCGGCCAGGCCGGCGGCCTTTTCCGCCATCGCCTCTCCCGACCGGCCAAGGCGGGCCGCGAAGGCGATAAGGCCGGTCCCGACGAGATTGCCCAGCCAGATGACCGGCAGGCGGAGCGCGTAGCTTTTATCATTCTGGAACACATAGCAGACCTTGCCGGTAAAGAGATGAAAGCCGAAGGAGCAGACGCTGAAGAGCCCGACGGTGAAGAGCAGGGCTCCCAGGACCTTGTTCTCGACGGCCAGGAAGACCACTCCCCCGAGGGCGATGCTGATCCCGGCAAGGATTCCCGATACAAATGTTTTCGCTGTACTCATAGCTTCCTCCCCGGCCTGTGCTTCTTAAGCCTTGTCCCGGATCTTAGAATGCCACTCCTGAAGCGAGCGGACCTCGCCCCTGCCCTTGGCGTTCACCTGGGCGATGCCTTCCGCGGCCGCCTTGGCCGCCGCGATGGTGGTGATATAGGGGATCTTGTGCTTGATCGCTGCCTTCCGCAGGTAGCTGTCGTCGTGTATGCTGTCCTTCCCGATGGGGCTGTTCACGATGAAGTCGATCTTGCCGTTGGTGATGAGATCCAGAATATTGGGACGGCCCTCGAAGAGCTTCTTGACCTTCCTGACCGGGATCCCGGCTTCCGCGATCAGGTCGTGTGTCCGGCCCGTGGCGATCAGGTTAAAGCCGTCGCGGTCCAGCAGCCGGGCGACTTCCACGATCTCCGGCTTGTCCTTCTCGTTGACGGAAAGAAGGGCCGTGCCTCCCAGAGGAAGCGTCGCCTTGGCGGCCTCTTCCGCCTTGAAGAAGGCTTCGCCGGTCGTCTTCGCGATTCCCAGAACCTCGCCGGTGGAACGCATTTCCGGTCCGAGAAGCGGGTCGACTTCCTGGAACATATTGAAGGGGAAGACCGCTTCCTTGACCCCGTAATAGGGGATATCCCTCTCGCCGAGGGCGGGAACCGGGGAGGGCCTGCCGGTCAGCTCGCTGGTGATGATCTCCGTCGCGAGCGGCACCATGCGGATCCCGCAGACCTTGGAGACCAGCGGCACCGTCCGGGAGGCTCTTGGATTGGCTTCCAGCACGTAAACCGTACCGTTCTCAATCGCGTACTGCATGTTCATAAGGCCTACGACGTGCATTTCCTCCGCGATCTTCCTCGTGTACTCCTTGATCGTCTCCAGATGCCCGTCGTCGATATGGCGGGAGGGAATGATGCAGGCCGAGTCGCCGGAATGGATGCCGGCCAGCTCGATGTGTTCCATAACCGCCGGGACGTAGGCGTGGGTGCCGTCGGAGATGGCGTCCGCCTCGCATTCGAGCGCGTGGTTCAGGAAGCGGTCGATCAAGATGGGCCGGTCCGGGGTCACCCCGACCGCGGCTTCCATGTAGCCGGTCATCGCCTCGTCGTCGTAGACGACTTCCATGCCCCGGCCGCCCAGCACGTAGGAGGGGCGCACCATGACCGGATAGCCGATGCTGTTGGCGATCTTTTTGGCCTCTTCCACCGTCGCGGCCATGCCGGATTCCGGCATCGGGATATGAAGCTTGTCCATCATGACGCGGAAGAGATCCCGGTCTTCCGCCAGGTCGATGACCTCCGGCGAAGTGCCGAGGATCCGGACCCCGTACTTCTTAAGGTCCGCCGCGAGGTTGAGCGGCGTCTGGCCGCCGAACTGGGCGATCACACCCGCCGGCTTCTCCTTCCGGTAGATCGAGAGGACGTCCTCCAGGGTCAGCGGCTCGAAATAAAGCTTATCGGAGGTGTCATAGTCCGTCGAGACGGTCTCCGGGTTGCAGTTGACGATGATGGTCTCAAAGCCCAGCTTCTTTAAGGACTGGGCCGCGTGGACGCAGCAGTAATCGAATTCGATGCCCTGGCCGATCCGGTTGGGACCTCCGCCCAGGATCATGATCTTGGGGCGGTCTTCATTTACCGGATTGTGGTCCGGCGCGTTGTAGGTCGAGTAGAAGTAGGCGCTGTCTTCCGTCCCGGATACATGCACCCCGTCCCAGGCCTCGGTCACGCCCAGCGCTTCGCGGCGGCTGCGGATCTCCTCTTCGGAGAAGGGCAGGATCTCGGAGAGGTACTTGTCGGAGAAGCCGTTCTTCTTGGCGGACGCGAGCATCTCGTCGCTGACGTCTCTCCCGGCGGCGATGAGGGCTTCCTCCTCCTCCACCAGCTCCTTCATCTGGGAAATGAAATACTTCTTGACGCGGGTGAGCTCGTAGATCTCATCGACGGACGCGCCCTTCCGGAGGGCTTCGTACATGATGAAATGCCTTTCGGAGGAGGCGGTCACCAGCTTCTTCAAAAGCTCCTCTTTGGAGAGGGCGTCAAAGCCGGCGGCGTGCCCGAGGCCATAGCGGCCCTTCTCCAGCGAGCGGATCGCCTTCTGGAAGGCTTCCTTGTAGTTCTTGCCGATGCTCATGACTTCGCCGACGGCCCGCATCTGGGTGCCGAGCTTGTCCTCTACGCCCTTGAACTTCTCAAAGGCCCAGCGGGCGAACTTTACGACGACATAGTCCCCGTCCGGCTTGTACTTGTCCAGCGTCCCGTACTTTCCGCAGGGCAGGTCGGCCAGCGTAAGGCCGCAGGCCAGCTTCGCGGAGACCAGCGCGATCGGGAAGCCGGTCGCCTTGGAGGCCAGGGCCGAGGAGCGGGAGGTGCGGGGGTTGATCTCGATGACGATGATCCGGTCGGAAACCGGGTCGTGGGCAAACTGGACGTTGGTGCCGCCGATGACGCCGATGTGCTCGACGATCTTGTAGGCCTGCTCCTGCAGTCTGTCCATGACCTCCTTAGAGATCGTAAGCATCGGGGCGGTGCAGAAGGAATCCCCGGTGTGGACCCCCATGGGATCTACATTTTCGATAAAGCAGACCGTGATCATGTTGTTGTCCGCGTCCCGGACGACTTCCAGCTCCAGCTCCTCCCAGCCCAGGATGGATTCCTCCACGAGGACCTGATGGACGAGGGATGCCTGGAGGCCTCTGGCCATGACGATCCTGAGCTCCTCCTTATTATAAACAAGGCCGCCCCCGGCTCCGCCCATCGTATAGGCCGGGCGGAGAACGACCGGATATCCCAGCTTATCGGCGATGGCAAGTCCCTCCTCGATACTGTAAGCGACCTCTGATCTTGCCATCTCGATGCCGAGCATGTTCATGGTTTTCTTGAACTCGACGCGGTCCTCGCCGCGCTCGATCGCGTCCACCTGGACGCCGATTACCTGGACCTTGTATTTGTCCAGAATCCCTTCCTTATAGAGCTCGGAGGCGAGGTTTAATCCTGACTGGCCGCCCAGGTTGGGCAGCAGGGCGTCCGGACGCTCTTTGGCGATGATCTGCTCCAGCCGTTCGGTGTTGAGGGGCTCGATGTAGGTGACGTCGGCCATCTCCGGGTCCGTCATGATGGTGGCCGGATTCGAGTTGACAAGTACGATTTCATAGCCGAGGCTCCTTAACGCCTTGCAGGCCTGGGTCCCGGAATAATCAAACTCGCAGGCCTGGCCGATAACGATCGGACCGGAGCCAATGATGAGCACCTTCTTGATGTCTTTTCTAAGCGGCATATGTACCTCCTTCGGAGAATGCGTTAACAGTTCATATCTAATCTATTATATATTGTTCAAAGGCACCTGGCAAAGAAAAGTCTTTGAAAAGTAGCCTAAAATTTTATCTCCCAGCCTTCGAAAAAATAGCAGATTTGTCCACGAGCCATAGGACTCCCGCGTATAGGAAATGAAAAAACAGCGCCGCCCCGACGGCAAGAAGGATGCTGCAAAGGACGTAGACGCTCTCCCGGTTCGTTCCCAGCCTTTCCATGATCCTTTTGACGGCGGCAAACGCGAGGCCCTGGTAGAGATAGATCTCGAGGCTGATCGACCCGAGAAAGCGGAAAAGCCGGGAATCTAAAGTGAAAAAGCGCGCGGAAAGAAAGAGGGAGGCGGCAAAAAGAACCGAGCTGAAGTCCAGAACCGGATGTTCTTTAAGAAACGGAAACGCCAGATAGAGGATGTAGGAAATGAAAAACGCGCTCCCGGTCCGGAAGAGCCGTTTCTTCGCGGCCCTGCGATCCGGATCCGGGAAGCTGCCTTCCACCGGGTCCATGCCTCCCGCCGGAATTTTGCCTTCCGCCGGGGCCGCGCCTTCCACCGGAGTTTTGCCCTCCGCCGGCCGGGGCACTCCCCCGCCCGTAAGCCGCAAGCCCTCCGTTCCCGCGTAAACCCCAAAGACAAAGGCCAGGGCTCCCCGGGCCGTGACATAGGGCCAGCCGACTGCCGGAAAGAAGAGCATGTAGCATAGGATCGTCAGAAAAAGGACGAGAAGCCGGGTTTTCATTTTCTCAAAACCGCGGAAAATGATGTAGAAAAACGCGTAGAAGAGGCACTGGGTCACGATATACCAGCTGTAGGTCAGCTCCGGATCGCCGCTGAAGCAGCTAAGGAACATTCCTGCCGGGGTAACCGCCCTGCCGGAGATTTGAAAGAAGGCGAAAAAGACCAGGTTGGCGAGGACATAGGGCAGGAGAACCGCCCGGACCCTCTTTCGGATAAAGCCGGCAAGGCCCCAGCGGGCCGAAAGCGCGAGGCCGAAGCCCGAAAGCGCGAAAAAAACGCCCACGGCCAGGTGGCCCTGATAGACAAAGGGCTCAAAGGATGTTCGATAGGCGCCGTTTAGGTAGCTGTAAGCGTCCGGGGCGTGGACAAGAAGGATGTAGAGGGAGAAGAAGCCTCTGAGGGCTTCCGTGTCCCTGCGGGAAAGGCCGTCCCCATCCTTCTTTTTCCGCAGGCCAAAAAAGAGCAGGAAGAGATACAGAATCGACGCCGCTGTCATGGCCGCTTCCAGAAATAATCAAGGATGCGCTCAATGGAGTCCTGATCCGAGGGCTGCCCCTTAAACGCGCGCCTTTTTTCGGCCAGCTCCTCCACCGTGCCGATCACCCGGGCCGGATTCCCGCCCACGACCGCCCCTTCCGGAACGTCCTTCGTCACGACGCTCCCCGCGCCGACAATCGCGTTGGGGCCGATCCTGACGCCATAAAGGATCGTGCTGTTCGAACAGATCACCACGTTGTCGAAGATCTCGATCGTCCCCATGTGGTAGTCCGAAAAGACTTCCCCCGGAGCCTTCCCCTCCCGCCTCGACAGCATGTCGTTGATAATGTCGTGGGTGATAAAGGTGACCCCGGCGGAGACGATCACGTTGTCGTGCAGCTTCACCATATAGGGCTCTTCCGGAATCGTCCGGGAACAGTAGAAGCAGTTCTCCCCGAAGCCGGCAAAAAGCCCGCTTTTCTTTAAAAATCCGGTTCTTTTCTGGCCGCTCATGACCGCGACGCGGGCCTTGGTCAGCAGCATGCCCCGGCGGCTTAACTTTCTTATCACAGGATGGCTCCTTTCAGCAGTTTCCCGTAAAAAGTGGGTTTTCCGTTTCTTGTTTCCGGAAAACGCAGCTTCCAGGTCAGCTTAAACAAAGAGGTTTCCGATGTCATCTCTTTCCATTTCCCTTCGTCGAAGGGCCGGCCGAAGCAATTCAGGAGATCGTCGCAGCATGGATTGTTCTTCGGGATCCGCCGGAACATTTCCCGAACCCTGCGGTCCATCTGCATGGCCAGCACGATGAGGTAATCGAGAAAAAGATAGTCGACGGCCATGGTATTATTCTCCCAGTAGTGGTACAAGAGATCCCGGATCAGGGCAAAAGCGTAGCGTCCTTCCCCATCCGCCGCCATCGCGTGATTGGCGAATCTTCCGCAGGCCGCGGAAAGATGCAGGTAACCGGGCCGCTTGATGGACCAGACCGGTCCCTCAAAGGCGTAGGAATAATCTCCGCTGCAGAAAGTCGTCGCGTCGAGCCAGAGCCCCCCGTAACGGGCGAGCAGCTCGATCCGTAAGAGGTCCGAAGCGTGGGTCCTGGAAATCTGCCCTTTGCGGATCTTCTCCTCAATGAAAGCGGGAAACCCGACGTAATCCCGGTAGTTGTCCTCCGTCAGGAAGATGACCTCCCGGCCGGCGGCATGACGCCTTATGGAAGCGACGCATCGCCGGACCAGCGGCGGGGCGGCTTCCTCTCCCTGCCACCAACAGACATAGACCGCGTTTTCCATGGCCGGGTCCGCGGGAGGCAGGGCCTCCGGGCCTTTATAGTCCTTCCGGAACGCGCGGAAGGTCTTCCTGAAATAGGCGCTCATGATCGCGTGCTTATTCAAAAGGCGGCGTTTCATCGCCGGCGTCTCCAGATTGCTTCTTCGGACGCTGATCTGGATATCGGCCTTGCCCGCGAGGACCCGCAGGGCGTCCGCCTTGCCGGTCACTTCCGCGATCCGGGCTGTCGAAGCCAGCTCCCGCCTGATTTTCCCTGCTTTAACCCTTATAGACATCAGACCTCTTCCCCTGAAAAGACAGCATTCTTCACCGTATAAACCGCCGTCTCATCCTTTCTGCATGAAAAATGAAAAACCGGCGTCTCCTTCATCAGCTGATCCAGCGTATCAAGGGCGGCTGACAGGCAATCCTCCTCCCAGTAGGGAAGAAAGATATTCGGAAAAAGCCTCTCCGCCGTCTCCTCCATATCAAGTTTCCGGATCCGGTTCCCAGCCCCTTTCGAAAGGACAACGAGGGCCGCAAGCGGCGCCATGCGCCGGCTCTTGTAGGGGGATGAGCCGGTCCAGGGAGAGCCGGCCGCGTAAAAGCCCTCCTCCCGCTTCACCAGAAACACCTTATCCCCGTTCAGGATCTCTGCGTCCAGACAGCGCTGCCACAATTCCGCCTGGGTGGTCTTGCCGCTCCCGGAGGGGGCCGTAAAGACCAGCGCCCGCCCCCCGAAGGAGACCGCGGAGGCATGAAGGAGCAGCATCCCCTCGAAAGCCCCCCGCATGGTCATCGCGCCCAGGATAAGGCCCGGATAGCCGGGCTCAGTCTTTCTTTCAGGCGCCCCCGCCCCCGCAAGGGGGTTGGAAAAGACCGCGCATTCCTTCCAGTCGGGCGAGGCCTTAAGGCGTTCCCGGGGATTTTTCGGGGAGCGGATGAGATGGCCCCCGTCCCGGCGCCGGTCCAGCTGAAAGCCGAACAAAGGACCCTGCTTCCCGGAAGACGCCGGGTCTTCCGCTCCGGACGCTTCAAGGTTCCCGGCCGGATGCGCTCGGAAGGAGATAAAGGTTTCGCCCCCCTCTTCCGCTTCAAAGCCCGCGAAGAAATCAAGAGCTTCCTCATCGGCCCCCTCAATTGTGATTTTCTTTCCCGCTATCTTATAAAAGTTCTTCATTTTCCCTGTTTACTTCCATACTCCGCATCGCCTCGGCGGCGGAAACCCGCGTGATCCCGCCCCCTTCGATCCGGTAGACCGCGTCGCAGGACGCAAGGACGGAAGGCCGGTGAGTCGTGACGATCACCGTCCGGGTCGGGTCATAGCTTAAGATTCCCTTCAGAACCTGCCGCTCGGTCTCCGGATCAAGCGCGCTGGTCGCCTCGTCAAGCAGCAGGATCGGAGCCCTGGCCAGCAGCGCCCTCGCGATGGAAAGCCGCTGGATCTGGCCCTCCGAGAAGCCGCCCCCGCGCTCCCGGATCGGCGTATTCAATCCATCCGGCTTCGCGGCGATAAAATCATAGGCCGCCGCCTGCCGCAGCACCCTGATCAGTTTTTCATCATCCGCATGCTCGTCCAGAAGGCGCAGATTCTCCGCCACCGTCCCGGCAAACATCGCGCTGCCCTGGGGTACGTAGGAGAACAGCTTTCTCGTGGAAGCGGAAACGCGTATCCTGCGGCCGTTTCCGGCGCCCTTAAGCAGGATCTCTCCCTCCCTGGGCTCGATAAGCCCCAGAAGCAGTCTCATAAACGTAGTCTTCCCGCCGCCGGAAGGACCGATCAGACCGATGATCCGGCCGGGTTCCGCTTCTATATTTACCTTCTCAAATACCTTCCGGGCGTCGCTGTAGCTGAAGGAAACATCAGAAAACACCGCTTTCAGCCCTTCGGGATTTTCCCGGACAAGCTCTTCTGCCGCTTCCCCGTCCTCGTCCCTTTCTTTTGGAAGCTCCGTCACCTCCATGACCCTGCCGACGGCGGTAGCCGTCGAGATCAGCGAGGGCACCATGGAGGCCAGCGCGGAAAAAGAGGAGGAGAGCGAAGAGGACATCTGCAAAAAGAGCGTCATGGTGCCGTAGGTGATGGCCCCCGACCAAAGGCGGTAAACCCCCCAGCCGAAGCACGCCGCGCCGACCAGCATCGTTCCCCCGGACATCAGCATCTGGGTGCCGATGGAAAAGAGGTTGTATTCCATCCGCTTCTCCCGATAATTCCTCTGGACCTCCCGAAAGCGTTCTCCATAGAGACGGACGAGACCCAGGGACTTAAGGCTTTCCACATTGTGAAAGGATTCCTCCTTGAAAATCATCATCTCGGCGTTGACCCGGCGGATTTCCTCATTGTATCTCCGCATCCGGGGAAGCACGATCCTGGAAAGCAGGAGCGAGAGCGGCGCTGACAAAAGCGCCAGGAAAGCCATGGTTTTGTCGTAGGCGAAGATGATGAAGAAAGCTCCGGCAAAGGAGACCAGGCGGTTGACGAGATTGGGAATCCAGGTGAGAACGCTGCCGGCTGCCGTTCCCGCGTCTCCTTCGATCCGGGTCAGCAGATCCCCCGAATGGAAGCGGGAGAGGGCCTGCCAGTCCGCCTTCAGCACGTGGTCATAAAGCTCCGCGCGCATCTCCTGCTCGACGGAGATGCTGATTCCGGCCGATATCCGGCTGGCGGCCGCGTTCAGGAGAATCGACACAGCCTGCGAAAGTACGTAAAAAACGGCGGCCTGAATAAGGCGGGTCGAATCATACCCGGTCACCGCGTCGATGATATACTTGCTGACGACGCTTCCGATAAGGCCCAGCACCGTGCTGACAAGGCCCGCTGCGGCGTACCAGAGCATCTTATAGCGATACTTATAGCAGCGGGCAAGAAGCCACTTCATCTCTCTTACGAGTTCGCGGGCCGTCTTCCCGCTGATTTTTCTTCCCGCTCCTTTTAACAGCCTCATGCCATATCCTTATGTCCCGGCTCTCTTCCGGCCCTGAGTATTCTAAAAAGAGCCGGACCTGCGCAGCAAGCCCGGCGTCTTACAGCCATCAATATTTCATTCCGTAGGCGTCCGCAAGATCCTTGGGCACCGGATAGACGACTGATCCCGTCCCCATAACAGGCGCGGCAGCGAACAGCCTCCCGTTAAACGGCTCTACGCCTCTCACTGAACAGTAGGCGAGTCCTGATGCATTGTTACTGATCCAGGAGACCAGAGGATCACCGTTAATTTCACCTGGATTCGGCACGGTATCCGCTATAATCTCCTTGCATCCGGTCATGGCCTGAATCGTCCTGAACCAGACTTCCACGATCTGATCTTCTCTCAAACCCGAACCATCCGCAATGCTCTCTCTTAAATTAACCGTGATCTTTCTCATCTCCGGCTCTACAAACACCTTCTTCATAGCTGCTCCTCCTACTCATTGTGATACGCGTGAAACGCAAATCTGGCCTGTCCGCAATAAAAATCCGATACCTTGTCCGGACCGCCGCACTCCGCCGCAAGAACGCCCGGACAGCGACGGCAGAAGCCGGCGTAACGGCAGTCACCGCATTCTTCCGGCTCAGGCAAAACCGCAAGGTCGTCCAGCAGTTTCTTCCAGGCTCCGTCAAAACCCATCCCCAGGACATCTTCCGACGGTTCCGACAAAAAACTGCAAAGCTGCATCCTTCCGTTCCAGGTCACGTAGAATCCGGTTCGGTAGTGGGCGCATTCATCCAGCTGCCTGGACTTGTGAACGTAAAGTCTGTCTATCTTCGGGAAATTCTTAAAAAGCTCCAGGGGATAATCCGTGACATTCACCCGGTGGGCGGCCGCATCCTGCCTGGCTCCCCGCACCGGCGAGACGACGGCGATGGAATGCTGAAAGAAAAGATTCCTATCCCTTGCGAAATCGTACAGTTTAAGAAGATCCGCATTGTTCTCTTTGATAATAAGCCCCATCAGATAGAAGGGGATATCGGTCTTTCGCACCAGGTCGACCGCATGGCTTACCCGGTCAAAGCCGTCGGGGATCCCGGTCACCTTCTCATAGGTCTCATTGGAAGCCCCGTAAAGCGTAAAGCGCATCGCGTAGGGAGGATCCTTCGCCAGCCATTCCATGGTCTCCTCATCGATCAGATAGCCGTTGCTCATGAGATTGACCAGGAAGCCCATCTTCTTGAGCTCCGCATAGAGCTCCCGGAAATCCTTCCGGACAAATATCTCTCCTCCTGTGAGCGTCAGGTTCAGCATGCCGGCCCGGCGCGCCTCTTCCGCGATCTTCAGCCACTCTTTATTCGATAGCTCGCGGCCCTGCTCCCTTATCTGATCTTCCGCAAGATGGACATAGCACATCTTGCAGTTGAAATTGCACCTGGCCGTCAATTCGAAGATCCCGCTCAGCGGAATCCCTTCCTTCTTCGCCGTCTGTCTGAGTTCTTCCGTGAAAGAATCCTGAATTCCCGGAATAAATTCACAGTCACTCATCCTCAAGGACTCCATTTTCCCGAAGCTTGCGGACAAAGCCTTCCACCGCGCGCGCAGCAACTGCCTGATCGACCTCGTATTCGTCGAGCAGAGCCCTCGTCAGCTCCTCCTCTGTCCTCTCCTCCGATAAATTCTCCCACAGAAACGCCCCCGTTTCATTCAGGGCGATCATCCCGTGGACTTCTCTTGTTCGCTCCCCGACCGGCACCGCCATATCTTTTCCACCGATCTTCCGGAGAACAAAACCGTCTTTTATTTTCATTTTCTTACCTGTATGCGTATCCGCGGCGGCGGAATCGCTGTCTGCTGCCCGCCGGCCGCATCGTATCCGTTTTTGAAATCCTTAACAGTATAACACAGGTTTTTACCCTTCGCAACAATTCACCTTCAGTTTCTTATTCTTTCCCATATCCCCTGGAGCCGTAGCGCCCGTAACCGTAATGACCGTAGCCGTAGCGCCCGTAACCATAATGGCCGTAGCCCCGGCTTCCGCCTTCCGGACAGCCGTTCAGCACATAGCCGAGAAGCGGAGCGGAAGCTTCCGAAAGGGAGTAGAGCGCCTCGCCGAGCGCGTCCCGGGTCAGCTTGTCATAGCGCACAATGTAGAGGATTCCGTCCGCATAAGGAGCCAGGATCGAAGTGTCCTGGAAACCCCCGCAGGGCGGCGTGTCTATGATCACGATATCTGCTGCCGAGGCAAGACTCTTAATAACCGCCCCCATTCGGCTGTCCGAAAGAAGGCCGACCGGATTCTTCATGACCTTTCCGCTGCTCCCGACAAAGGCGAAGCCTGCCGGAACCCGCTTGATATAGGCGTCCCCTCCCTTTCCGAGAATGTCGATGAGGCCTACAGAATCGACTTCCGCTCCGGCAAGGACCGCGTCTCCCTGTTTCCGAAGGTCGGCGTCCACCAGAACGACCTGCTTGCCTTCCCTCGTCAGTTCTTCCGCGAGATTGACGGCCAGCGTGGACTTGCCTTCTCCCGGCGCCGTACTCGTGACAAGAATCACCTTGCCGCGCCCGCCGGACTCCTCCTCATCGGGATCAAGCTTTCGCAAGGCTCCCAGCAGTCTTCCTGCGGCTGAACGCATACTCTCCCGATACTCATAAGGCGTCCGCTCGTCGAGCACGGACCAGAGCCGGAGCGTTTTCTCTGAACTGCTGGCCTTTCTTCTGAGCAGGGGGATCTGGCCCAGGCATTTCATATCCGATACCTCTTCGACATCCGCATCTGTCCGCACATCCCTTCTTACGATGGCCAGGAACAAAAGCGAGACGCCGGAGAGCAGCGCCCCGAAGACCGCGCCCCGGGCAAACAGAAATCCGGGAGATACGGCGTTGATCGGTTCCGTCGGAACACTGGGTTCATTGATGATATAGAATTCAATGGCTCCCAGGACAAAATACGCGGCCTTTGGATAGATCTGCATAGCGGCTTTGAGGATCTCAGCCGCCTTCTGGCCCGATTCGGCGGTCGCCGACATGGTAACCATATTGGAACTGGTGATGACCGAAGCCTTGATGCTTCCTTCCAGCTCCGTTTCCCCCAGCACGTCCAGAAGCAGATTCCGGAAATAATCGCTCTCCAGAATATACGGAAACGTATTCGACATCTGCGCCGCTGCCGTCGTCGAATAGTAGTAGGAGGTATTGGAGTTCATGGCCCCGACCATGCCAACCGTAAAAGTCGACTGGCTTTCATAGAGCAGCACCGTCGTCCGGCTCTTAATAAAGGAGTAGCCGCCTCCGCAAATGAGAATGACGAGGAGCGCCGGAAGCCAGTACTTTCGGACATATCTGAAAAAGTCCAGAAAAAGCTGGCCGAAATCAATAAAGTCCTGAAGTCCTGCATCTTCTTTGCTATGCTTTCTGCTTTCCATATCCCATCCTTCTTATACCCGCAAACAACAGGCGCAGCCAACGCGCCTGCCCTTAAGCATAACGCTCATAGCCGTAGCTTTGCGAACCGGACGAATCTCCCCACTCCGGCTCAAAAGCATTCAGCACAAAACCGCCAAAATCCCCGGTATTCTGCCAGATCATGTCCACCGCGTCATTGATCACCCGAACGTCCGCCCAGTCCTGCCGTACGACCAGAACCGCCGTGTCGGCAAGCCCCATCCACATCTCCGCGTCCGCTGAAACCGTAATCGGGGAGCTGTCGACAATGACGTAATCCATTTCCCGGCGGCAGGTTTCCAGAATGCTCTCGATCTTCCCGTGATCGCCGGCCGCCGTCCTTCCGCGGCCGCCGTCATCCTGATAAAGCTTGAAAAAACGGTATTTGCGGTCATAGGAGACCGCCTCTCCCAGCTTCCGCACGCCCGCGATGACATCTGAGATCGTTCCCGCGTCTTCCCTTTTCTCGAACATGGTCTCCATGGAGGGGTTCAGGAAATCTCCGTCAATGAGGAGGACCTTTGCCTTTTTTTCCGCCAGGGAAATCGCGATATTGGCAGCCGTCATCGTCTTCCCCTCGTTCGGGATCGCCGAGGTCACGAGCAGCACTTTCGCTTCCTTCCTCTCCATATGCTGCTGTATCGCCTGCGCCGCCCTTCGAACGGATTCCGAGAACGCCATCGTCGAGGAAGCTCCGCCGATCAGATGCTTCGCGGCGCCCTTGCGCCTCCTTTTTAGGGAGGGCTTCTCATAAGGGATCGTTCCCAGCACATTTCCGTCCAGCTGTTTTCTGGCCCCTCTCGTCGTCTTGACCGTAAAGCGGAAGAGATAGAGAAGGGCGATAATGAAGATCATAAACAGCATGGCCGCCGGAATCAGGTATTTCCGATAAGTCAGCAGGGTCGCCTGCTTCATAGGCTCCGTAGGGACGTCCGGCGGGGTAAGAACCAGGAGATTGGCCTGGCCGAAAACATAGCCGGACACCGCCCCGTAATTGTCTATGGCCGAGCAAAGCATCAGATAAGCGTGACGGGGGTTCCCGGAAACGGCGGTCAGGGAGAGCAGGTTGGTAGATTCGATCTGCCGGCAGGTAATATCGCCTTCCATCTCCTCTCCGACATCCTGTATGATATTCTCCTTTAAGGACTCGCTCTGAAAAACCTCGCTGAAAACCGCCGCCATCTGGGAAGCCGTCTGCAAGGAGGTGATGGAGCTGTAGCTTTCCTTGGAGCTGATGACCATGGTCGCCTTCGACTCATAGAGGGGATCCTCCACAAGGCCGGAGATCCCGGTAAGGCCCAGATAGGCGATGGCTCCCGCAAAGATCACCATCCAGAAGTTTGACAGGACTTCCATGACAAATCCCCTGATGGAAAAGCTCCCATCGGTTATTTTCTGATTCATCTCATTCCTCCACCGTGACGATCAGCCACGTCTCGCCTTTTTCGCCGCCTCCGTTTTCCGCCTCGTAGAAAACCTCATAGGTTCCGGGCGCGTCCGTATTGACATCTGATTTGGCGGCGACATGGCTCTTCGGATCGTAGGAATTGCCGGACAGATCCGCGACATCCTTCACATAGTCCATGGGATCGAAAGCCTCGCCTTTGGCCAGATAGATCTTCGGAGCGGATAAGCTGATGGTAAGGCTCGAATAGGTCTTCGGGATAATATGCACCGGAAGCGTCTCCTCCACGATATCCCCGAAACTGTTCGTCGCCGTCACGGTGAGCGAATAATCTCCTTCATAGTCGTAATAGACGCTGATATTGGAGAATTGCGCCGACTGCGCGAGGCTTCCGTCCAGCTTATCGTTTATGACAAGGCGGCTCCGCACAAGATCCGTGGATCCGCTTCCTTCGGTGAAGACAAGGGGTTCAGAGAGCAGGATCCGCGGCGAGACGTAATCGTTGAAGCGGACTTTCCGCTCATATGTCGAGGCCGCGTTGGCACTGTCGAAGACCACATAGGTGACGCTGCAGGAGGCGTCCGCGATAAAGCGGGAAAAAGAACCTACCAGGATCTTATCCGTCAGGTCCCCATCCTCCTTGTCATATGCCGTGATGCCGTAAAGCAGATCCTCATCCGTATAATCACAGCTGAGCTCCAGTACGTCGCTGCTGCAGGTAAAAACCGGCAGATTCGCGTTTTTCTCCGTAAACTCTTTTGCCTTGGAGGCGCCGAAGGCCGCCGCCGAAAGTCCCAGCAGCAGCAATAATAGTATCCTCGCGTATTTCATATCGCATCTCCGTTCCGAGGCTCCGCGATTCCGGCTGACTGCCGGGTCGCATGAAGCCTCTTAAGAAGCCTGGCTCTCCGCCGGGTCTCCCCGTAATCCGAAAGAAACGTTTCCGGGATATTGCCCCTCTCCCGGACCTGGGAGAGATAACGGAAAAACTGGTAGAGGAAGGCAAAAGGCCTTAAGGCCGGGTATTTTCTGACGGCCGGCCAGTTTTTGACCCCCGACCCCTGCAGGTTCTCGAAAAAGCCCCGGGGACTTAAGCTGGCGCTCATAATCCGGACGGCTCTGCTCCGTTCCGGATCCTTTTTGCCGAAATTTCCGGACATCAGGACCAGGGCGAACAGCTCTTCTGCGGTCTCCCGGTCCGCGGCCAGCGCGAAAGAATGCCTCTTTTCCGGCAGGCCCAGAAAGATCTGCCCCATACGGGTTACCGTCAGCGCGAGCGGCGTCATTCCCACCGCATCGGTCAGGGGCTTCATTTTCCGCTCCCAGAAGGAATCATCCACCTTCCGGTCAACGAATAGAAGCCAGTCCATGATCTGGCGCAGACCCAGCCCGCTTTCCAAGTGCTGCCCGATATGGAGAAGCAGGACCAGCCCGTTTAAGACTTCCGGGAGGACCGGGAAGGCGGAATCTTCCACAGACGCCTGCCGGGTCATCTTAAGGCCCCGGGCGAGCAGACGGTCGATCTTCCCCGCCTCCGCCTTTCCATTGACAAATGAAAAGCGCCGGTGCAATTCAACCTGGACGTCATTTCTCTCAAAGTTAATATGGCGGGAGGTATTCATCTCGGGAAAGGCGTCCCGAAAGCCGGCTTCCTTGAGCGCCGCCCCTGCTTTCTTAAAATCAGCCTCCCGGACAAGCACGTCGATGTCTCCGAGGAGCCTCAGCTCCGGTTCCGGATAATACATGGCGGCTGCGGTTCCCTTGAGGATGGCAAAGGGGATCCCGGCGTCTTCCAGGGTCCTGACCACCGCGTCCTGTTCATAGCGTTTCATGACGCCCCTGGCCGCCTGGGCCATCGCTTCATCCTCCCATTCGCTGCGGAGCGCCGCGTCAACAGGCAGTTTCGGCAGATCCCTTAAAACCAGGGCGGCTACGGTCTGGCTTTTCATTTCCTCATAAACCGCCCTCCAGTCCGCGTTCTCCGGCAGCCGCATCTCCCCGTCGAAGACCGCGTGGCCAAGAAGCATGGCTTCCGTCCAGGGAACGGGATCTCCGGAGTCTATTCTCGACCGGTTCCGGCTGAGTTTCAGACGGGTGCGGACCTTGCGGTAGGAGGATTCTCCCAGAAGGTCGAAAAGCCGGTGATAAAATCTTCCTTTGATCCGGACCCAGGGCTTATGCCAGGAGGAGAACATATAGTGGATCGTGCAGGTCTTATCCGTCAGCGCCGGATACCAGTAGTCGGTATCGAAGGCGGAGAAGTACTCCGCCGGATACACCCGAATCCCGGAAGAAAGCGTGTAGATCCCGTCTCCGGCCAGAGAAAGCCCCCGGGCCGAAAGGATCCGGGTCAGGCGCTCATTGATGGTGGTTCGGTCTTCCCGTCCGTCCGGTCTCTTAAAACGCCTCTTCCCGTATTCCTCAAGCAGCTCCCCGAAAACAGGATGCCCGGGCTCCGCCGCCATGAAAGCCGTGGAGATGCAGCCGACCCGCTCCATCGAGAAGACCGCCCCGCCGGCTTTCAGATATTCATCAAAGCGCTTTAAGACCTTAATATCCGTATCGAAATAGACGCCCCCGTACTGATAAAGCTTCTCCACCCGGACGACGTCGCTCACGAAAGCGTAGCGCTTCGCCTCATAGGCCTCCCGGGCATAGGCGTTCCGTGAAAAATCCGCATTCTGTTCATTCCATTCCAGAAAGGTATAATCCGGCATAAGCTTCTTCCAGGACGAGATGAAATTCCTCACCTCCCGGGGCTTCCGGGGGCCGAACCAACAATAATGAATAATATGCGGTATTTCCATCGCTAACGCTTCCTCCGCTTTATAAGTCCGATCATGTATTCAAAATCCTCTGTCCTTCCCGTCAGGAGATAGTAAAATGCGGACACAAGGGCCGTCGAGATCAGCCCTCCTCCGATGAAGGAAACCAGCGGATGAAGCCCCCTAAGGCAGCCGGCCGCCGCCCCGGCCGCCAGAAGCAGGATAACCTGCCCGGCAAATGCGGTCAGAAAGCGCCCGTTAAAGACGGCCGGGGACTTTCCCCAGCGCAGACGGTAGAGATAATACGCTTTAAGGACCGCCTGCAGCAGATAAGTCAGGCAGGTTCCGATAAAGATACCGGCCATTCCGATCTTAAGGCCCAGACAGATGGAGACGATCAGGTTGACGGCCGAGCCCAGAATAGCGGCGTTCTTGTCATGGGCAAAAAGCCCCGACACCTCCATGGTCATCCAGAGCGGCCTTACCGCGGCTTCCAGGTAGACCGCCAGCGACATGGCGAAAAGGGCCTCCCGGGGCAGAAGGAATTCCGGCCCCAGCCAGAGCCTGATAAAAGGTTCCATGCAGGCGAAGATCCCGGCGGCAAAGACCGCTCCAAAAAAGTTGAAGATATAGGAAAGCCTCCGGAATACCTCCTCGCTGTGCCGGTCCGATTCCGTCGCCATCATGTTGCCGACGCTGTTCACCAGACCGCTCTGGAGCAGGTAGACAAAATTCCTGACCACGGAAAAGACCATGTTGTAATTGCTATAATACCCTACCATAGCGGTAGAAATCAACGTGGAAATGAGAATATTATCGGTAGATCCCGTAATTTTTCCGGAAAGGCTTTTGATAAAGATATTTTTTATATCGGAGAAAATCTTCTTTTTCTCCGTTTTCGAAAGCGGTTCCGTTTTCATGGACAGGCAGGGATAGTCCCGATCCGCGATCCGCGCGCAGATGATATTGGCCGTAAGGGAAATGAAGATCAGGCCGCCGACATAGAACAGGTAATTTCTGCTGAGCAAAACGAGAAGGATCTGAAGAAGGGTCCCGGCAATTTTCACGCCTCCAAAAACCCCGGACCAGATGTAATTCTTCTGGTCCACATTGAGCAGGGCCGTCTTGTAGGAGAAGAGATAGGAGGAGGAGAGCTGGATCAGGTAGAGAAGGTAGACGATCCGGATATAGGAAAGCGGAATATCCACTCTTCTCACCAGCAGGTGGACAAAAGGCAGGAGAAGGAGGCCGATCAGGAAGGTCAGCCCCGCGATCAGGTGATAAGCTTTCCGGTAGAGCTCCATGAGCTGGGCCGTCTTCCGCTCGTCTCCCCGGGCCAGCGGGGCGTAGAGGCTGTAGGCGATCGAGGATCCGATTCCAAGTTCCGCCAGGGAGAGAGCCCCGATCACCTCGTTAAACAGCCCTCCAAGGCCGACCAGTTCTATTCCGACAGTCCGGATCAGGATTGTCCGGTTGATAAAAGCAAGCAGCACCGTAAGGATCTGCAATCCCATCCCAAAGCGGATATTCCGGATGCTCTTTTCCGTTCTGTTCATGCCAGCGCCTTTCATTTTCCTGCCTGAAGACGGCTTTGCTCCCCGAAAGGGGCCAGCAGCAAAACCGAGATAATCAGCGTCGCGATGTAGCGGTAGGTGAAGAGATTCACCTGTCCCACTCCGCCCGCCAGCGCGGCCACGCAGAGCGGGTAGCCCAGGTGAACGCCAAACCAGCTTCGATCCTTCAGGTGCCGGACAAAAATCCGGCCGAGAATCGCCATGACCATGCAAAAGCCCAGGATCCCGGTCGCGTAGAAAATATACAGATAATAGATGTCCACCGGCCAGGTGGCAAAGCCGTAAGTCTGGTCCAGGAAACCGGAGCTTTCCATGTAGCCCATCCCGGTCCAGAAACGTCCCATCGCCAAAAAGATCGGCCAGTTGACCGTAAAGTTCTCCGAGCGGGTTCCCTGCCTGTCGATAAAGTCGAAATTGAGATAAACCAGGTAGGCCGCCAGGAGAAAAAACAGGATGATGAGCACGTAGCGCCAGCGTCCCAGCTCCTGAAAGGTCCGGCTTCTCAAGAAAACCGTCAGGTAAAATACGACGATGGAGAGCAGCGAACCTCTCGAACCCGTAGAGACCATCATGGCAAAAGCCCAGGCCGTAAGGAAGACGAGGACTCCGAAGGTCAGGGTATCCAGAAGCTGCCTGTCCCGAAGTTCCGCGTAAAGGATGTAAAAGACCGTCATTCCCACAAAGGCAAAATAGCCCATATAGTTGAACTGGTCCGTTCCGAATTCATGCCGGACCCGGATATCCCGGAGAAAAATCTTGGGATAGTCCGCAAGGCTTATAAAATCTCCCGGATGGGTCAGGCCCGCCCAGAGCAGGTAGATGGCCAGGGACAGTGCCGTGAGCTGCAAAAACAGCAGGATCGCGTGGTAGCGCTCGACGGCGTTCACCAGAAAGAAAAGCATCGTAAGATAGATCAGCATTTCCTTCAAATGACTCAGAGTCTCCCTCTGGATCGCCGGATTGGTGAAGCCGAGACAGAAAATGAGCGTATGGAGCGCCAGACCAATCACGACCTCCGCGGAAAGCCGGGAAACCAGGTAATCTCCCGAAAGGAGAAAATCCGCGATCAAAAGCGCAATAAACAGATATTTGATTTTCCTCAGCATCTCCGTTCCCGGAAAATTGTGGGAGCAGTCAAGGAGCAGGATCGTCATCGTGATGAAGTAGACAAAGAATACCGCGTTCCTTGAAAACCTTTTCTCTTCCATGCTTCAGCCTCTGCCGGGTTCTCCCGGAAGCCCGTTGGGGAATACCGTCCAGCGGGCCTTCCGCATACCGTTTCGGATAAAATCTCCGACTGTTTCGGCCGGCTTCACCTTCATCATGTAGTGGAGAGCCTCTTTCTCCTTCTCCTCATCTCCGTTGGCCTTGCTGAGCCGGTAGAAGATTTTGGCAAATGAATAGCGGACCTCTCTTTGTTCTTCCTCTGTCAGCCGGTCGAAAAGCTCCCGGCAGCGGGCGTAGTAGGCTTTCTCCGCCCGATAATTTTTCAGGCTGAGACCCGAAATTCTGGGCATGCTGTAGAAGCAGTAGCGCGACAGGACTTCCGGCACATAGTCCACCTCGAAGCCGGCCGCAAGAAGTTTTAAAATAAGCGTGGAGTCCTGCTTGGAGGAGACGTTGCTGAACATGCCAACCTTTAAAAGCGCGGATTTTTTCACCATCCACTGGGAAGTCGCCGCCAGGCAGTTGTCTCTCATCGCCTCAAAAAGGCAGCAGCCCTTGTAGCGGGGCCTGGAATAGCACATAAAGACGTCCCTGCCGAAGGTCATCTCCGCGTCGCAGAAGACCAGCGCCAGCTTTTCATTGTTCGATTTGAGGAAAACCGGCAGCTGTCTTTCAACCCTTTCCGGCATGTACTCGTCATCGTCGTCCAGAAAGGCGATGTACTCATTGGAGGACGCGAGGATGCCCGCGTTGCGGGAGAGCGCGCCGCCAAGATTCTTTTCATTTTCCACGACTCGAAGCCTCGGATCCCCGGCAAACTCCGCAAGGATCTCCTGGGTTGCCGTCCGCCAGGCGCTTTCCGGCGGATTGTCGTCCACCACGACCAGCTCTATATTCGGATAGGTCTGCGCCAGCGCGCTCGAAACAGCTTTTCGAAGCGTGTCGTTGCGGTGATAGGTCGGTATTACGATACTGACGCCCGGTTTTTGCTGTCTGATCATGTTTTCTTTCCCCCTTTCCGGTTTCTCAGCTGTTCCAGATAGAGTCCGCGAAGTTTCTCCGCATATTGCCGCGCGTCGTAGCGCATGGAGGCCCTTCGGGCTATGCCTTCCGTATCCCAGGGTCCTTCCTGCTCAATCCGGCGGAAGCCCTCCGCGATGGAGGCGGCGTCGCCTGCATGGCAGATCACCCCGTCTTTTCCGTCTTCCACCAATTCCGGAAGACCCCCGATATCCGTAACCAGAAGCGGCCGCCCGCAGGCCTGGGCTTCCATAACCGAATAGGGGCCGTTCTCGTACCATTCGCTGGTGAGGCAGACAGCTTTCGCGTTCCGGATCAGCTGCTGCAGCTTCTCCCCGCTGAAGAAGCCCAGTATCTTCACCTTCTCGCCAAGCCCCAGCTCGTCGATCAGCGCATAGATATCCTCTTCCAGGACGCCCCGGCCTGCGAGATAAAGGGGCGCCTCCGGGTTTGCCCTCTTATAGGCCCGGATCATCGTCAGGATCCCTTTTTCTCTTGATAGTCTCCCGAAATACAGAAAATAGCTGTCATCCCCGCCTCTTCCGTCATAGACGGCGTCTACCGGGAGAAAATTCCGCATATAGAGAACCGGGCAGCGCATGACGCCGGCCTCTTCGATCTTTTTCTTATAAAAGGCGGAGGGCGTAATCACCAGATCCATCTTCAAATAGGTTTTCTTCAGCTTGTAGACAAAAGCCTCCATGCTGGCCAGAAGGCTCTTGGCTCTGGAATCCTTCATGCATCCTTCTAAGAAGCAGTGCCAGTAGTTGCCGTCCAGGCACTTCTCGCAGACATTCCCGTGATTGAGCATCTGGTAGTTGGGACAGATGCTTTTGAGCTCATGGGCGGTGTAGACGATCGGGATATGCCGCGCGGCGGCGGCGTCCACGATGGAGGCGGTCAGCTGGCTCTGAAAGATATTGAGGTGTATGATATCCGGCTTCTCGTCGTCCAGCAGCCGCGAAAATTTCTGTTTCGCTTCCGCCGAATACAGCACGTGAAGGGAGTTTCGTATCACGCCCACCGCGCCCATGGACTCGTTAAAGTCTAGATGGCGTATGAAATAACGGGACTGGGCGGAAGGAACATTTCGATCATCTTTCATGGAAAAGTAGATGACCTCATCCCCCATGGATGAGAGCATCTCTCCAAGTCCGAAAAGATACCTTTCAGACCCTCCCACGACATGATGAAATTTATTGACCAGAAGAACCTTCATAAAACTATCCTTTTTGAGATAATCCGGAATATGGCGGCCGTGCTGCTGTTCAAAGAGAACGGTTTGATACCGGCATGAGCCAGCATCAAACCGCTCCTTCTCACCATCCGTCCGCTATTCCGGTCCGACCTTACGTGTTCGGTGTATTGACAATCATCGTTTCCGGAGAGGGCCAGTCTCCATAATGCTGCGAGACAAACGCGCTGCCCGCGTCATAGCCCAGGTTGGCAGCTGACTTATAGAGATACTTATTGTTATAATTCGTCTTCAAAAAGCTGTCATAAGGTACTGCCGTAGCAGGACTCCCGTCCGTTGTTTTAATCTGGACAAAAGCATCGTAAGAATCCGTCGTGCTGTCGAACGCGCTGACTCCGGCATTGGCTGGCCCGGCAACCGGCGGAAGACTGCCATTGTCCGCCGTATAGTTGACAATGTCCATATAACTGTCTTCGCTGAAGGTTGTCCCCGTAGCGCTTCCCGCGAAGGCGCCTCTGTTCGTGCCTGTCACAAGGCCCGTCGCGTAGGAATTGCCGATGGTTCCGGCTCCGGCCTTCCCGATGAAGCCGCCGGCCGTTTCTCCCCTGGCCGAGCAGGTCGAATAGCTCTGCCTGACAGTTAGGTTCGTTCCGGAGGCGTCGCCGATCAGGCCGCCGGCTGCCGTGCTGCCGATGACATTGATCCGGGCGGCCCCGCTATCAGTTGTCAGTGTCAGGTAAGCCCCGTCTTTCGTATGGCCGCCGGAATAGGAGCCGGTAATGGATGCTTCTGTGCCGCTGACCGTTCCGATAAGGCCGCCCGCGGCACTGCCCGTGGACTTCACATAGACCGCCGCGGCGCACCCGGTTACGCTTCCGCCGCTAAGCTCGCCCACGAGGCCGCCCGCGGAGCCGGAGGCTGTGATCTCTAGCGCAGCATCAACGGCGCTATTATTTGGATCAACTGTATTGTGAACCAGGACATTGCTGATGTCAGTGCCCGTGGCCTTCCCGGCCAGGGCTCCGGCGGAGCCGCCGGTCGATTCGATGTCGCAGTCGAGAAGTTCGAGGTTGGAGATGCTGTGACTAAGATCTTTGTTCGATGAGTCTTTTGCCGGAAGCTCCCCAAAGACTCCGGCCGCGCCGGACGTTTGCACTTTAATCCCTTCAACCTTCTTCGAAGTGCCGTCATAAGTCAATGCGTAGGTCGGACTCACCGGGAAGAAGCTGCCGTCCGAAGATGCGTTTTCCCCGATGTTAGTTTTATCGTAAATCTGAACCTTAGTCGGTTTCGGACCGTTCTTCTTGATGTTGTCCATGAAAACTGTCCAGTAAAGATCCGACTTTTGTACCGCCTTCGTCACTGTAAGGCTTGATGCCTCTGCCCTTTTTTTTGTTTCCGTATTATAAGCCAGGCCGAGCGAGGAGATCCCGTCGTGGAGGTTTTCCAGATGGCGGATATTTGTAATGAAAGCACTCGCAATCACGTTTTCTGAAATGCTCATCTTGTCCGTACCCTTTCCGTCACCGCCAAAGAGGCTGTTTGTCTCCTTCAGGATGACCGGGGCCTCGTCGCCTTCTTCTCCCCAGGTGGCCTTTTCCGCAATAAACTCCGCCATGGCCGCCCTGTCCTTCTCCGCGCCGCCGACGGCCGCCACCTTGATGTTCTCGCCCGGCGTCAGCGTCGGGAAGAGATCCGCGAAGTGCATGCCGCTGGCCGTAATGTCGTCGAAGGTAAGGCTGACCGTTACGGTTTTATCCGTTCCGCCTGTGACAGCCGTCTGGACCGGCTGGATCATGCTGGCCACCCTGGTCTTGTAAGCATCATCTGCGACAGTCGCCCCTGCCGTCGCTGTCAATTCCATCTTTTTATCTTCTATGAGGTTCTCCGCCCGGACAAAGGACGCGGTGACCGAACCGCCGCTTTCTTCTTTCAGGCTGAGAAGCAGGTAGGCGTTCTGCCCGCTCGTCTCCCCCTTCACCATGACGGAGAGGAAAGTCTCCCCGCCCAGATCCGTCAGGCCGCTCAAGGGGAAGCTGATATTGGCGCTGAGCCGCTCCGCGTTCTCGATCGCGAGCGTCGTCTTCAGGACATCCTCCGTCCCAAGCCAGTCGCCGTAATGGCGGCTGCTGATTTTAGTCCCCAAAGCCGCAACAGCAGGATCTCCTCCACCTGCTCGTAACTGGTCCACCGTCTTAAGAAGGTACTTTCCGAGGTACATAACCGTCAGGGGCGAATCATAGGGTACCGCTTCCGCCCGATTGTCTTCTTTCGGAATAAATCCGTTTGTCGAATCCGCCTCCTCGTCCTTCGCCGTCTTAAAGGCTTTTATCTCATCCGGATCCGTCCCGGAAGAAAGTCCCTTCGTCCCGCTCGAAACCCCTTCAAGGTAACGGACATTTTTAAAGGTCGTGCTGCCTTCCGTTCCGGCAATCATTCCCTTTGTCGTTCCCTTTACAAGGCCGGCCGCATAGCTGTCCTTGACGCTGCTGTCCGAAAGCGTTCCGGCAAAGCCCCCGGCCGTGCTTCCCGTCGCGGAGCAGGTGGAGTAGCAGTAGTTCGCCGTGAGAGTTGCCGCCGTTCCGACAAGGCCGCCGGCAACGCCGGCGCTGTCCGCCGCGATCACGTTGAAGCGAACATCATCCACATCTGTCGCGTCGACAAATTTGCCTTCCTTCGTATGGCCGCCGGAATAGCTGTTTTCGATTGTGACGCTTTCTTCCGCCTTGCCGACCAGGCCGCCGGCCGCGCTGCCGCCCTTCACATAGACCGCCGCCGCGCTGCCGTTCACGGAGCCCCCGTTCATGCTTCCGATGAGGCCCCCCGCGATGCCGTCCGTACCGGACGCGGTGATTTCAAGTGCCTTATCATCCCCGTCTTTTCCGATGTTGCGGACCAGCACTCCTTCTGCCGTAAGGTTCTTTGCGCTTCCGGCCAGGGCGCCCGCCGACTTTCCCTCGCCGCTCGTTTCAATGTCGAAATTGATCAGTTCCAGCGCCTTCACCGAAAGGTCGCCCGAAAGAGTCGTTGAAATCCTACCGAAAAGGCCGGCATCGGCATCGGCATCTGTGTTTACGCAGACATTGCTGATGGAATGCTGGTTCCCCTTATAGGCCAGCAGGTAATACAGATCAATCGGCATGAAGGTTCCGGCTTCGGAGACAGTGCTGTTATTATAAGAAGATACCGTCACGCGGTTTAAGACTGCGGCTTTCTCGGCCTCTGACTTGGCCGCAAACTCCGTCTCGCTTACGCCGGCGATCTTCAGCCTGAAATCCGTCCAGTCAAGGTCCGTCGTCTGCTCCGCCTCCTTGATATTCAGCTTGCCGTCTGTCAGGGCATCATATTTGTCAAGATTCGAAATCGTCTCGCTCAGATTTTCCAGATGGCGGATATTGCTGATGACCGCCTTCTCCGCGGTCGTACCGTTTCCAAAGAGGCTGTTGGTTTTTCCCTGGGTCTCCGCAATGTTGCTGAGCTTCAGGTTGTTGTAGGCCCGGGCCGTAAGCTTCAGGTTCTCCCCGGGGATAAAATAGGTGGTGCTGCCCCCTTCCGTCTCCGTCTTGGGCCATCCGGTTCCCTCAATGATATTTCCAAAATGAAGGCTCGCTGAAGTTGAAGTAATGTCATCCAGCGTAACCGTGAATTTTCTGCTTGTGGCGTCATATTTGACGAAAGAACCGTCATTCACCCTTGTTTTCTCTTCGGTCGACGAATTCACCGTCACCAGGTCCACAATGTGCGCAAGCCCGCTCAGCTCCCCTTCGATCTCCAGCTGAAGCGCCGCTCCCTTAACTTCAAGATTCGGATCACTGTTGGTATTCGTATCCTCCACAATAACCTGAAGCCTCTCCGCGTTCAGGATCTGAATCTTCGGGGCCTTCAGCAGCGTAACTTTCTCCCGCTCCGGATCCAGCGCCTGATCCCCTCCGTACCAGCCGATGACATCCTTGTTGTCGCCGTAATTCCGGCGCGCCTCTTCCTTCTCTTCTCCGATTAAATTGTCGCTTGCCTGCACTAACGCATTGTATTCCTCCAGCGTAAAGGTATGATCCATCCGCCCGCCCTTATTCGAGTAGAAGACGTCCAGCATGCGGGCCGGGCTCTTCTGGTAGCGGATGATGTAGCTGCCCCCCGTGCGGACCGACTCGTCGATCGAGCCTAAGGGCAGCATGAGGCCGAGTACCGAGTTGGGATCATCATCCGGATGCAGCATGAGGCCGAGTACCGAGTTGGGATCATCATCCGGATAGCTGCCCTCCGCTCCGACGATAAAGTAATAAACCCCGGTGCCGACTCCATCTTTTTTTTCCTCTGCTCCGAAGTTAGTTCTTTCCAGATAACCCTGGCTCTCCGCCATGGACAGATGGTTCTGGGCCGCAATGAAGATCTCCTTGGCCGACCCGTCCTTTTCCAGCTGGTTCAATCTGCGCAGATAGCTGAAAACACCGATAAAGGAAACCGCTGATAAGACAGCAATCAACCCCACGACCAGAAGCATCTCGAGCATGGTCATTCCTCTGCGGGCTCGTCTTCTTTTCATGTTTTTCACCTGCCTCTCTCCCCCATCGAAATTCCCGGGGCTTGTCCTGACGCCATCCCTTAACCCTTGGCAACTTTCATCCGTATCGTAAGATCAACCTTTTCCTTAAGGACCGCCTTCGCGTCCTTATCGTAAACCATAAGTCCCCTGACGCTGATCGTCCCGGCGTCCGCATCATAGCTGATCGAATCAAACGCCGCATGCAGGTTCGCCGCCGCCGCATCCGAGACCAGCAGACGAGGGTTGACTGAAACATCTCCATCAAGAATTTTCATCGCCTTTTCATCATTATCCAGATAGGCGTACTGAATGCCCTGATTGCCTGTGCTCGCCGCATCATAGCTGATACGAATCTTCCCCGTACCCTCTTTCCGAAAGATGATGTGCTGCGCAGGATTTTCCGATCCGTTCTCTCCGCATTTATACACCTCGCAGGCCATCCCCAGCTCGTCCCGCAGCTCCGTGATCGTCGTCGAGAGCAGCACCTGGGCGTTGGCCGTCTTCACGACCTTGTTATAGGCGCTGATGGCCACCGGGATGCCGGCCGCCAGAAGGGATGACACCATCACAAGGAGGGCGACCGCCACCATCTGCTCCATCAGGGTAACGCCCCGGCTGCTTCTTAACTTTTCGATTATCCGCCTGCCTGCTCTCATCCTATTTCACCTTTCGGTTCTCTTCCCATGCACCCATCTGCCCCAAGCTTCCCGGCAGAGAATCCATCCCGCCGGGAGATCGGACTCCCGCTTAAGACAGCTTCCGGCTGCCTTAACTCGTCTTCAACTGGTAGGAAGCTACCTTCCGGCCGCCGATTTCCGTATTGTTCGTATAGACGTAAACCGAAAGCGTATCTTCATCTTCTTTCAATCTTTTAATAGATACATCCCCCGTCGCTTCCGTTTTCTCCACCTTAACAGCCGCAACCGACCGAACGGCTCCGTTACTGTCAAACTTCTCCAGCGCGTTCTCGGAGCTGTAGTAAGCCTTCAGCACCTGTTCGCTTCTCGTGATGATCCTCTGGGAGGCGGTAACCATCCCCGCCAGCATCGTGAGCGCCAGCGCGCTGATTAAGAGCGCGACCAGGACCTCCACGATGGACTCGCCCGAAGAACTTTTCAGCTTTCTCTTTATCCTTCTCATGCTTATACCTTCTCGATCCCGACGGCCCGCCAGGTGATCACCGTCGTCCTGGTCTCCGTCAGCGTCGTCTTCTGGCTTACCGTATAGACATCCGTCTCCCCGTCTTTCAGGGTATAGGTCAAAGGCTCCGACTCCGAATTGCGGGCAGTCGATTCCTTCACGTCCGCCTCCAGTGTGAGCCTGACCTTGTAGTGCCTTGACGCCCCCTCTTCCGCGTTTTGGAAAATGAAAACCAGACTTCCATCTGAATTGATCGTCTCTCTGACCCCAACGCTGAGAATCCCTTCCACCGCCGCGGAGTCCGCGTTCACGGAAACTTTATATGAATTCTCCGGCGCGGGATTCACGCCGAAATCGACATTATAATTGTCTTCCATATTATAATTCGTTAGGGCGATCGCCGCGTCCTGAAGGATGCTGGTCCTGGTCCCCGCACTGATAATCTTCCCGTCGATCTTCGACGAATAGGAAACATTACTAATCGTTGTCGGCGCCGGCGTCGGCGTGACGGCCGGCGCGACGACTTTCCCGTTTTTGATCGTGCGTTCATAGCTTTCAGTGGTCTTCGTCGTCTTCGTCTTCGTGACCGTCACGCTCTTCCCGTCGATCGCATCCCGAAAGAGCTCCGCCGCCGAAGTCACCGAATAATAGCGCTGATCCATCTCGCTGATCCCGCTCAGTCGGCCGCCGGCCGCCGTCGCGGCCACCAGCACTACAATGCTGACCATGGAACAGACCAAAAAGAGAAACAGGGCGAAGGTAATGGACGCGCCCTTCTCGGACCTTATCTTCCGCCGTATCGAATCCATGGCTCCCACCTCCCTTTCCCGATCGCCGCGTTTTCCCGAATGCGAGCGGCTATCTTCTTTTCTTTTCAGGATTTCTCTCATAGTAGGCATTCTTATCCGCGTACATACTCTCGTCCGCATGGAGAAACGAAGCGCGGATGTCCGCCCCTCCTTCGCTCCAGTAGATACCCATCGCGAAACTGACCCCGGGATGGTTCCCGACCCGCATTCTAAGGCTCCGGATCCTTTCCTCGAAGCCTTCTTTGGTCCTCCCGCCGGATATGACGATGAATTCATCCCCGCCCGTGCGGTAGATCTCGTCTCCCCTGAAAAACTCCTTGAGAATAGCGGCGGCCTCTATGAGCAGCGCGTCTCCGGCCTCATGTCCCAGATCGTCGTTGACCTGCTTAAGCCCGTTCAGATCGATGTTGACGATCCCGAAGGGATCCTTTGAACGCCGGAGTTCTTCCTGCCTCCGGCTCATGGCGTTTCGGTTTCCGACGCCTGTCAGGGCGTCAACCGTTCCCATAACCTCCAGTTTCTTCATCAAAAGGTGGTTGGATATCTCGGAGCCCAGGAAGAAGGAGATCAGCTCCACCAGCTCCTTGATCTCAACAACCTTATCCGTATCGAAATTTACGACGTAGAGATAGCCTATGCTTACCTTATTCCGCCGAAGCGGGCTGAGAATCAGGCTGTCAATGCCGTAAGCGCGAAGGCTCTCGGCCCATTCCGGCGCGCAGGCTTCGATGCTTTTCATGTCTTCCTGGTTCTTCACGATGACGACGTTGCTCATCCCCAGGACCCGATCCCAGGTATTCACAAGTTCATAGGGTAAAACCCCGTCCTTCTGCATGCGGGTACCGTCCCGAAGCTTTTCACAGAAATTGGAGGCCATTTTCTTCTCGCGATCGATCAGCATGACCCGGCAGCAGAGAGCCCCGGAAGCTTCCTGCAGGTCGCTGACCACCGCCTCCACGCCTTCCCGGAAGTTCTGGGCTCCCATGAGCACGATGCTGGCTTTGATCGCCGCCACGGCCGTTCCCTGGGAGACACCGGCCATACGGCCCGGATCGGCTTCCTTCGTAAATACGAACTGGAACAATTCGTAGCCCAGATTTTCATTTTCCCGCTTAAGGGGCATATGGATCTGGTCGGTCCAGGTCCCGAACGCGGGCGTCGGCACATAGGCGTGCATCGGCTTTTCCAAAAACGCGGCCCGGTAGCAGAAATCCTCGAACTTTATATCCTTTGGGACCAGTTCGTCATAGGGCATATCGTCGTAATAAGATGGACCCATCGCTTTTTTGTAGAGTTCGTTTGCGCATACGATCCGAACGGGCCCGCAGGTTCCTTCCCGCGTCTTCTCCACAGAGATCACCGCGCAGGCGGTCGCAAATTGATTGACAAGGCATTGATGATCCATTTATCCCCCTGATTGATCTTCACGCTTTCAACGAAAACCGTCTTTTGCTCCTGTCCCCTGCTTCATACGTCGGGTCTTTCGCTCCCCATTTTGAGAGCGCCTTATTCCGGGACACAATCCGACATAATTATTATACCTATTCTTCATCTTCTTTTCAATATCTATTCGCTTTTCATTTTTTCGGAAAAATCCCCTGCAGCTTGTCCGCCAGCCCTTCCCGCAAGGGCAGGCTTGCCGCGCCGCTGCCGTCAAGATAGCGTTCTTTCATTTCTCTTCGCGAGGCCCGGACCATATCCTCGAAATTCCGGGCGGAGAGGCGGAGCGCTCCGGCCCCGAAGACGATAACCTGCTCGATGGCGTCGGAGGTCGCCACCGCGACGCTGTAGCGCCGGCTCAACTCATGGGCGGCCTTCTCGATATACTGGTCCGCGGTTTCCGCCTCTTTGGTAAAGATGACGTCGATATTGTGGTAGCGGTAAACCTGTTCCGTCCCGCCTGCCACCTTGTAGGCGTCGAAGACGCAGATGAGGTTCTTCTTCTCGTAGCCGGCGTAATCCGAAAGGATGTCCAGCAGGCGGTCCCGGGCGGCTTTCAGGTCTTCCCCGGCGAGCTTCCTCAGCTCCTCCCAGGCGAAAATGATATTGTAGCCGTCCACGAGCAGGTATTCCTTCTCCGCCTTCGGCCGGGGCTTTTTGTATCGCTCCGGGACTTCCGCTTTGACTGTCCGCTTTTCATTTTCCGGACGGCTCCCCGGATTCGAGCGGATCGGGCCGTAGGTGCGCTCGAAGATCGCCCTGAGCTCGTCTTCCGCGGCGAAGCTGTCCCGCTCCTTTTCCTTGAAGCTGCGGGTATCCGTCTCTTTGCCGGGCCTTTCCGGGATCTTCTGCCCCGCGGTCCCGTAGCCGATGGGAGCGTTTTCTTCCAGCGCGCCCGCCCGGGAGACTTCCTGCCCCGCGGCGGGCTTGTAGTCCGCGCCGGGCCGCCAGCCCGAGTCGATGTGCATATAATCCCGGACGGCCTGCCAGGGGACGATGGTCCCGACTCCGTGGGAACAGAAGACCGAGCTGGCGGGATTTCTCTTGTCGGCTTCCGGGTCGTAGCCGATCTCCTCGATGACTTCTTGGGCGTTGCGGCAGGGCTTGTAGCCGCTCATGGAAAATGAAAGGCTCCCCCGCCCCTTCGTGTAGGAGGCGAGCTTTTCCGCGTAATCCCCGAAGTCTTTGACCGGGGCCGTTCCCGTCACAAGGGCCTTGCTCCCGTCGCCTTCCGGCGCGCCGAAGGAAGCGCCCATGAGGGTGAGATCGTTTAGGAGGCGGCCGAGATTCTCCTGGGGAAGCTCAACCCGGAAGCGGTAGCAGGGCTCTAAAAGGACATTTTCCGCCATCATCAGGCCCTGGCGGACCGCCCGGTAGGTGGCCTGGCGGAAGTCTCCGCCTTCCGTGTGTTTTTCATGGGCCCGGCCGGCGATGAGCGTGATCTTCATGTCGGTCAGCTCCGCGCCGGTGAGAACCCCTTTGTGCTTCCGTTCCTTAAGGTGCGTGAGAACCAGGCGCTGCCAGTTCCTTGCCAGGGCGTCTACCGGACAGCGGCTCTCGAAGACGAGGCCAGAGCCCGGATCCAGGGGCTCCAGCAGCAGATGGACTTCGGCGTAGTGGCGGAGGGGTTCAAAGTGCCCCACGCCTTCCGAGGGGGCCGCGATCGTCTCCCGGTAGATGACCGAGGGGCGTTCAAAGCCGATATCCATCCCGAAGCGCTTCCTGACCGTTCCTTTCAGGATCTCGCGCTGCACTTCGCCCATGAAGGCCGCGGTGATCTCTTTCTTCTGCTCGTTATAGCTCACGGAAAGCTCCGGCTCCTCTTCCGCCAGAATGGAGAGCTCCCGGTAAGCTTTGTAGGGGTCCGCTCCGTTGGGGAGGATGAGCTTCCAGGTGAGGATGGGCACCATGAGCCCCTCCCCGGAGTCTTCCTCCAGGCCCAGGCCCTGGCCCGCGTAGGTGGCGGACAGCCCCAGGAGGGCCGCGACCGCGCCGGGGCCGATCTGGCTTTCCGTGCTGTATTTCTCCCCGGAGTAGATTCGGATCTGATTGACTTTTTCTTTCAGGAGGGGGTTTTCATTTTCCTCTCCGCTCTTTAAAAACGGGACATAGGATAGTTCCGTCCGGACCGAGAGGCTGCCTCCGGTGAGCTTGACCCAGGTCAGGCGTTCGCCAGCGGGATCCCGGGTCACTTTGAAGACTTTGGCGCCGAATTCTTCCCGGCGGAGCGGCTCCCGAACCCAGGCGTCCATGGCGGCAAGGAGGACGTCCACGCCTTCCGGCAGCAGGGCAGCCCCGAAGAAGACCGGGAAGAGTTCCCTCTTTTCGATGAGATCCGGGAAGTCTTCTTCCGTTACCTGGCCGCCTTCCATGACCCGGTTCAGGAGTTCTTCCCGGCAGAGGGCCAGGTTCTCCTGGACGTCGGTTTCCTTCAGCCTTTTTTTCAGGTCTTCGGGGCTCTTCGCGTCAAAGGCGATGCAGTTTAATGAGAGCTCGTCTTTCATGGCCGCAAGGAGCGCGGCCTTTCTTGTTTCTTTTTCGTCTTCGAATCGGATCTGGTCCATCTTGTTGACGAAGATCAGGGTCGGAACCTTATAGTGTTTCAGGAGGCTCCAGAGATTTCGGACCTGTCCGTTCACTCCGTCCGCGGCTGAGACGACGAGGATCGCGAGGTCGAGGACGACGAGGGTCCGCTCCATTTCGGGGGAAAAGTCCGCGTGGCCGGGGGTGTCAAGGAGCGTGTAGGTCCTTTCTCTTTCGCAGGGCAGGCTTCTCGTAAACTCCGCCTGCTTCGAGTAGATGGTGATCCCTCTGGCCCGCTCCACTTCGTCGGTGTCCAGATAGGCGTCTTTCTTGTCTACCCGGCCCAGGCGGCGGATGGCTCCGGAGTGGTAGAGGAGGGCTTCCGAGAGAGTGGTCTTCCCGGCGTCGACGTGGGCCAGGATCCCGAGTACGAGGCGTTCATTGTGGTTTTTATTTGCAAATTCCATAGAATTCCTATCCTTTTTGACCACTTTAACGAAAGTGACCAAAAAACCTTGTTTTGAGAAATATTTGTTTTATACTTAATGATATCTGTTTGGTCCCTGCTGTGCCCTTGCTGTATTTTGAGCTGGTGCGGCCGCAATACAGTTGTTTGCCGGCCTCCGACGACAGAAAGGAGCGTTGTTTTACTGTTTTTTGAGCAAGATTGTTCATAATACGTAGCTGTTCAGTACCCCCATTCGCGGCCGCAGGCGGCCGCTTCATGAGGGCGGTCAGAGACGCTTCGCGTCTTGCCCGCCCCTCATAAATCCGCGGTTTTTGTCCGGAATGCAAGCATTCCGGCCTGCAAGCCGTGGAT
>JAILID010000163.1 GCA_024695465.1 Lachnospiraceae bacterium
AAGAACGGCGGCCCGACCGATGACGAGTGGGAAGCTTACAAGAAGACCCTTACCGACACCTGCGGTATGGAGAAGCTTCTTCAGGTTTACACAGACGCTTACGGCCGCTATGCGGAAGCTATGGAGTAAGTAATAGTTACTGATAATAACTGAACGATCAACGGAATGAGGGACGACTTAGGCCGTCCCTCGTCTTCATGTAAGGAGAAAATGAAGGACATGGCCAGCGAGAAACTGATTAAGGCAAGAGAGTTTGAAGAAAAATTTGCGCGTTTCGTCCCGGAGGACGAGCGGCCTTATTTCCATGTGACGGGACCGGTGGGCTGGATCAATGATCCGAACGGATTCTCCGTCTACAAGGGGGAGGTCCACCTCTTCTTCCAGTACCACCCGTACAGGGTCCAGTGGGGACCGATGCACTGGGGACATGTGAAGACCCGGGACTTCATCAAATGGGAACGGCTCCCGGTCGCCATGGCCCCCGACGAGGAGTACGACCGCAGCGGGTGCTATTCCGGCTCGGCGGTGGAGCTGCCCGACGGGCGCCAGCTGATCCTCTACACCGGCATGCAGGCGGATTACGACGAGTTCGGCCAGATCACGGAGACCCAGGAGCAGTGCGTGGCGATCGGCGACGGCGTGAATTACGAGAAATATGAGGGCAACCCTGTCATCACCGCGAAGGACCTGCCGGAGGGCGGCAGCAGCCACGATTTCCGCGATCCGAAGATCTGGCGGGAGGACGATGGCTTCTACTACTGCGTCGTCGGCAACCGCACGGAGGACGGCAGCGGCGCGATCCTCATGTTCAAGAGCCCGGACGCGCTGCACTGGACCTATGAGACGACGCTGGAACGGTGCTGCAACGAGCTCGGGGGTATGTGGGAGTGCCCGGATTTCTTCCCTCTTTCCGGGAAGCAGGTCCTCATCACCAGTCCCCAGGAGATGATGCCGATGGGTCTTGAGTTCCACGCGGGCTTCGGGACGGTCTGCATGATCGGAGACTACAACAAGATGACCCACGAATTCAGCCGCGAGAATGTGAGCGCGGTTGATTACGGGCTTGATTTTTATGCGCCGCAGACCATGGAAGCGCCGGACGGCCGGCGGATCCTCATTGCCTGGATGCAGAATTGGTCGACGACCACAAGCCGCCGGCAGGACGCCCGCATCATGGGCGAGATGACGGTGCCGAGGGAGCTGTCCGTCCGGAACGGCCGGCTGATCCAGAACCCGGTTCGGGAGCTCCTTGCCTACCGGGGGCACAAGGTCTCCTACCGGAACGTGATGGTACGGCAGGAGATGAATCTGGCCGGCGTGAAGGGCCGTGTGCTCGACATGACGATCACGATTCGGCCGGCGGGCAATGCGCTCTACCACGCATTCCGCTTCAACGTCGCGAAGGACGGGGAAAACGTCACCTCGGTCCGCTACAAGCCGGACAACAACACGGTCCGGATCGACCGCAGCCGCTGCGGATTCCCGCACGATATCGTCAACATCCGCGAGCTGGTGATCCGCCCGCAGGACGGCTGCATGAAAGTCCGGGTGATCCTGGACAAGCACAGCATGGAGCTTTTCTTCAATGACGGGGAGCAGGCCGCCAGCACGATCCTCTACACGCGGCAGGATGCGCAGTCCATCAGCTTTGAGGCTGAGGGCGACGTGCTTATGGATGTGGAAAAGTACGATCTGCTCTTCTGATTGAAAAATGAAAATCATTCCCAAAAGGCGCGCGTCCTTACGATTTGCCAAGGCGTTAAGGGCGCGGTCTTTTTTTGTTTTACCTGCCGGAAAAACGCTGCAGACAGTAAAGAAGACATTTTTTGGGGAAAATGTGAATTTTATCTGTATCTTTCTGCTGAAATGGTGTTATGATAAGAGTATATACTGTCCGGGCGCGGGAGTGAAAGCCGTCTTTACGCGCTCTGAAAGATATTTTGCGGCAGACGGCAGAGGATGTCGCGAGGGGAATCGCTGACGTTAGGTTTTGCTGCCCGGACGGAATTATTACGCGCGGGTTTCATTTCCCGCAGAAAGAAGGTAAGACATGAAAATTGCACTGATCAATGAGAACAGCCAGGCGGCCAAAAACGCCCTTGTGGAAAGCTGCCTCAAGAAGGTCGCGGAGCCTATGGGACACACCGTATACAATTACGGCATGTACGCGGCTGACGACGCCTGCCAGCTCACCTACGTGAAGGCCGGGCTTCTTGCGGCCATCCTCATCAACGCCAAGGCGGCGGATTATGTCGTCACCGGCTGCGGTACGGGCGAAGGCGCGATGCTGGCCTGCAATATCTACCCCAACGTCCTCTGCGGACATCTGGAGGATGTGGAAGACGCTTTTATGTTCGCGCAGATCAACGACGGCAATGCGATCGCCCTTCCTTTTGCCAAGAAATTCGGCTGGGGCGGCGAGCTTACGCTGACTTATATGTTCGAGAAGCTGCTCGGCACACCTTCAGGCGGCGGCTATCCCCCGGAAAGAGTGGAGCCGGAGCAGAGGAACAAGAAGATCCTGGATGAGATGAAGAAGATCACCCATAAGGATATGCTGACGATCCTGAAGGAGGTCGATCAGGACTTCCTGCGCGAAACCATCAGCGGGGAGCATTTTGCGGAACTGTTCTATCCGAACTGCCAGGTTCCGGAGATCGCGGATTACCTGAAGAGTCTTTAATGGAGGAAGGAAAGTATGAACGAGGTTATGAAAAGTTTTTCCCTGGAAGGAAAGGTTGCGCTTGTGACGGGGGCTGCCTATGGAATCGGCTTTGCCATCGCGGAAGGCCTTGCGGCGGCCGGCGCTAAAATCGCCTTCAACTGCAGGGGCCAGCACCATCTTGACACCGCGCTGGCGGATTACGCGGCGAAGGGCATTGAGGCCCACGGCTACATCTGCGACGTGACGAAGGAAGACGAGGTCCAGGATATGGTGGCCAGAATTGCCGAGGAAGTCGGACCGATCGATATTCTGGTCAATAACGCCGGCATTATCAAGCGGATCCCGATGACTGAGATGTCGGTTGAGGAATTCAGACAGGTTGTCGATATCGACCTGAACGCGGCCTTTATTGTTTCAAAGGCTGTGCTCCCGCATATGATCGAGCAGCGCAGCGGCAAGATCATCAATATCTGCTCCATGATGTCTGAGCTCGGACGGGAAACCGTTTCCGCTTACGCGGCGGCCAAGGGCGGCCTCAAGATGCTGACGAAGAATATCGCTTCGGAATACGGCGAGTACAACATCCAGTGCAACGGCATCGGCCCCGGCTACATTGCGACCCCGCAGACCGCTCCTCTTAGGGAGACCCAGCCGGATGGCTCCCGTCATCCGTTTGACAGCTTCATTATCGCCAAGACGCCGGCAGCCCGCTGGGGCAATCCGGAAGACCTGGCGGGTCCCGCTGTCTTCCTTGCCTCCCCGGCTTCGGATTTCGTGAACGGACACATTCTCTATGTAGACGGCGGCATCCTGGCTTATATCGGCAAGCAGCCGTAAGGCTTAAGGGGCTTTCAGGCGGCTGGTCCCCGCCTGCGGGACGAAAGCGCGGAATTTGGGATGGGGTTTTCCAAACCGAATTCCTGCGCTTTCCTGCAGGAGTTTATTACGGGGCTTTTCCCGGCTTTCGTCAAAATGTCAATAAAAGAAGCATTTATTTGTCAGATTGCCCATAGGCTTTTATTTCCCGAATATGTATAATGGGTACATCTTAAATCGAAGAACCCCCTGATGGAGGGTCAATATAAGGAGGAATCAGTAAAATGGCATCACTTTCTCTTAAGCATATCGACAAGACTTATCCGAACGGCTTCAAGGCAGTCAAGGACTTCAACCTTGAAATTGCGGACAAGGAGTTCATCATCTTCGTCGGACCGTCCGGCTGCGGCAAGTCCACCACGCTTCGTATGGTTGCCGGTCTTGAAGATATCACCGGCGGCACGTTTGAAATTGACGGCAAGGTCATGAATGATGTCGAGCCGAAGGACCGCGATATCGCGATGGTTTTCCAGAACTACGCTCTGTATCCGCATATGACGGTTTTCGATAACATGGCGTTCGGTCTTAAACTCCGCAAGGTTCCGAAGGAACAGATCAAGAAGCAGGTTGAAGAGGCAGCTAAGATCCTTGACCTTGACAAGCTCCTTGACCGTAAGCCGAAGGCTCTTTCCGGTGGGCAGATACAGCGTGTGGCCATGGGCCGTGCTATCGTCCGTAACCCGAAGGTCTTCCTTCTTGACGAACCGTTGTCAAACCTGGACGCTAAACTGCGTGCCACGATGAGAACCGAGCTGACCAAACTGCACAACCGCGTGGAAACCACGTTCGTATACGTTACACATGACCAGGTCGAAGCTATGACTATGGCAACGAGAATCGCCGTTATGAAAGACGGTCTGATCCAGCAGGTCGATACGCCTCAGACACTGTACGATTTCCCGGTGAACCTGTTCGTGGCCGGCTTTATCGGAACGCCTCAGATGAACTTCATCAACGGCACGCTGGAAAAGAAGGGCGAGGACCTGTATTTCAACTTTGAGAACCTGACGATCAAACTGCCTCCGGAAAAGGCTTCCAACGAAGCTCTTCAGGAGTATATCGGCAAGGAAGTCATCGTGGGTATCCGTCCGGAATGCATCCATGACGACAATGCCAACCTGGCTCTGTACCCGGATTCCACCATCGAGGCCAACGTCGAAGTGACCGAGCTGATGGGTGCTGAGATTTATCTCTATCTGCATGTGGGCGAAGAGACCAATCTGACGGCACGTGTTCCGAACCATTCCCAGAGCCGTGCCGGCGAGACCATCAAGATCGCGCTGAACACCAACAGACTGCACATCTTCGATAAAGAGACAGAGCGTTGCATCTGCCACTGATCGGATTACAAACGATGACAAAAGCCGATTCCTGTGGGAATCGGCTTTTGTAAAGGAATGCATATGACGAACGATGAAAACTATATGGCCGAAGCGCTCCGGGAGGCGGAACTGGCGGCGCGGAACGGGGACGTTCCGGTCGGCGCTGTCCTCGTGGCCGATGCCCGGATCATCGCAAAAGCGCACAATGAAAAAGAAGCCGGCCGGATGGCAACCGCGCATGCCGAGATCCTGTGTCTGGAACGCGGCTGCGAGCAGATGAAAAACTGGAGGCTGTCCGATTGCACCTTATACGTGACGATGGAGCCCTGTCCGATGTGTGCAGGAGCACTATGGAGCTCCCGGATCGGACGTATCGTGTTCGGGG
>JAILID010000006.1 GCA_024695465.1 Lachnospiraceae bacterium
TATCCCGACAGCCGGCAAGATGACGACCATCCGCCTGCTCAGAAACCTGAAGAAGCAGCTGCTCCGCCTTCACCGGGCGCTGGTCGACAAAGCGCAGGAATTCAACCACGTCATCAAGATCGGGCGCACGCAGATGCAGGATGCGGTTCCGATCCGCCTCGGTCAGGAATTCCGAGCCTACGCGGACGCTGTGATGCGGGACATCAACCGCATGGACAAGGCTGTGGAGGAGATGTGCTCGCTCAATATGGGCGGCACGGCGGTCGGCACGGGCATCAATGCGGACCGGGCGTATCTCCGAAGGATCGTGCCGGTGCTGAACGAGGTTGCCGATCTTGATTTTATACAGGCCTACGATCTCATCGACGCGACCCAGAACCTGGACCCCTTTGTGGCGGTCTCGGGATCCGTCAAGGCCTGCGCCGTAACGCTCTCCAAGATCGCAAATGATCTGCGCCTGATGTCCTCGGGTCCGCGAGCCGGCTTCGGGGAGATCAATCTGCCGGCCAAGCAGAACGGTTCTTCGATCATGCCCGGCAAGGTCAATCCAGTCATTCCGGAGGTCGTCAACCAGGTCGCGTTCAACGTAATCGGGAACGATATGACGATCACGCTCGCGGCGGAGGCCGGCCAGCTGGAGCTGAATGCGTTCGAGCCGATCATTTTCTACAACCTGTTCCAGTCCATTGACACCCTGGGGTTTGCCGTTGAGACGTTTGTGGACAACTGTGTCTCCGGAATCACGGCAAATGAAGACCGCTGCCGCTTCCTTGTGGAGAACAGCGTAGGCATCATCACCGCGCTGAGCCCGCATATCGGCTACCAGAAATCGGCAGACATTGCGAAGAAAGCGCTGAAACTCAATAAATCTGTCCGGGAGATCATCCTTGATGAGCAGGTTCTCACTGAGGAGGAGATCAATGAGATCCTGGATCCGGTGAATATGACGGAGCCGGGCATTTCCGGCAAGGGGTTGATGGAGAAGCTCAGGGAGAAATAAAAAAGTGAATCGGGAAGGGTCGGCATCTGAATGAGTAATTCAGGTGCCGATATTTTTTTCATCTTAACAAACACTTAACAATCAATGAATATTTGCTGAATAAACCGGGGTTAGTATATGGTCATCCGCTGAGGGAAAAGCGAGAGAGACAAAACCAAACCGGAAAAGATCCGGGCAAATTGAAAGGAGAAAACAAAATGGCAGCAAAAGAAATCAGATTCGAAACCCCGATCGAAGGCGAAATGGAGCAGGCAATCATGGACAGACTCATGAACGGCTTCCAGAACTGGAATGGAGGCTACGACGGATGGCTTAAGTGGTGCGACACCCTCTATGAGCCGGACGCTTATTACAACATCCCGGGCCCGCACGGCCAGATCCGCCTGACTCTGGACCAGTACAAGGCGGCTATGGGCCAGCTCTTCCAGCACTTCACCATGGAGCTCGGTAATTTTGAAAACCTGATCACCAAGGGCGACTGGTGCGCGATCCGCTACACCGTCAAGATCCGCAACCTGGACACCGGTGAGGAGATCCTGCAGAACACGATGGAGTTTGTTAAGTTCAAGATGAACCCGGATCCGATCGGCGCGCGTGTCGTCGAGGGCTGGGCTCTGAGCGATATCTCCCTGGCGTAAAGCTTAGGAAATGGGAACAGACATCGAGGAACCGGAAAAGGGGCCTCGATGCCTGTTCTTTTGTGGTTTTACGGGAAAAAACTATGCAGGGTTTTCATTTTTGATTATAATAAATTATTGGAACTGAGTTAAACGATACTTAAGGCAGGAAGGTAAGAAAGATGATTCGCATACTTGTGGTGGAGGACAATATCGATTTAAACCAGACCGTCTGCAGGCACCTGACCGGCAAAGGCTATCTGGCTGAGGGAAGCATGAGCGCGAGGGACTCGCTGGATAAGATGGCGGCGAGACAGTTTGATTTGATCATCTCGGACATCATGATGCCGAAGATGGACGGATTTGAGCTGGCGGAGGCGATCCGCCTGCAGGACAAAAATATCCCGATCCTGTTCATGACAGCGAGAGACGATTTTACGTCCAAGGAGCGCGGTTACCGTCTGGGGATCGACGACTACCTGGTGAAGCCGATCGATCTCAATGAGATGGTCCTGCACATCGAGGCGCTGCTTCGAAGAGCGAATATCGCTGCGGAAAAGAAGCTCGTGATCGGGAACCTCACGCTGGATGAGGATGCGATGACCGCCAGTGTCGACGGCGAACCGGTTGAGCTCACTTTGAGGGAGTTCCAGATCCTTTTCAAGATGCTGTCGTATCCCAAGCATGTGTTTACGAGGAGCCAGCTGCTGGATGAATTTTCAGGGCTGGAGAGCGAGAGCGGCCTCCGCACGGTGGACGTCCACATCACAAACCTGCGCTCAAAG
>JAILID010000011.1 GCA_024695465.1 Lachnospiraceae bacterium
GCGCCTATTGAGATGATCTTTTCCTGCCTTTCGCTGGTAAAGCTTGACGCCATCCAGCTGCACGGCGACGAAGGCAACTCCTATATTAAGGAGCTGAGGCAGCGCCTTGCCCTTCATTTTCCGGAAAAAAAGCACCTGATCATCAAAGCTTTCCAAATCAGCGAGCAAGAGGAGCTGTATGCCGCGGCTCTTTCCGCCTCCGATCTTATTCTTCTCGACAGCGGCTCGGGAGGCAGCGGCGAATGTTTTGACTGGGAACTGGTTCGGGATCTTAAGCGTCCCTTCTTCCTGGCCGGGGGGATCCATGCGGGAAATGCGGCAAGGGCCATACGTCTCACCAGGCCCTACGGGCTCGACGTCAGCTCCGGCCTTGAAAGCGGCGGAAAAAAAGATCCGGAAAAGATCCGGGATTTTATGAAAATCATAAGGAGTATAACATGACAAATTCCAGAGGAAGATTTGGAAACTACGGAGGGCAATATATCCCGGAAACCCTGATGAACGCAGTCATTGAATTGGAAAAAGCCTATGGGCATTTCAGTCATGACCCGGCTTTCCAGGCAGAGCTTTCCGGGCTTTTCAACAGTTACGCAGGACGCCCCAGCCTTCTTTACTTCGCGGAAAAGATGACGCGGGATCTGGGCGGCGCGAAGATCTATCTGAAAAGGGAGGACTTAAACCACACCGGCGCCCACAAGATCAACAACTGCCTGGGCCAGGCTCTGCTGGCCCGGAAGATGGGCAAAACCCGTCTCATAGCAGAAACCGGAGCCGGCCAGCACGGCGTCGCCAGCGCCACCGCCGCGGCGCTCATGGGCATGAAATGCGTCGTGTTTATGGGAAAAGTCGATTGCGAACGCCAGGCTCTCAACGTCTATAAAATGAAACTCCTGGGTGCGGACGTCGTCCCCGTCAGCTCCGGAACCGCCACGCTGAAAGACGCGGTTTCCGAGGCCATGAGGGAATGGACCTCCCGGATCGACGACACCCACTATTGCCTGGGTTCGGTCATGGGTCCCCATCCCTTCCCGACTATCGTCCGCGATTTTCAGGCTGTCATCTCAAAGGAAATCAAAACACAGCTGCTGGAACAGGAAGGCCGGCTGCCGGATGCGGTACTGGCCTGCGTCGGAGGCGGCTCCAACGCCATTGGCTCTTTTTACCACTTCCTGCAGGACGCGGAAGTAAGGCTTATAGGCTGTGAAGCCGCCGGGCGGGGTATCCACACCTTTGAGACCGCCGCGACCCTGAACACCGGCCGGCCGGGCATCTTCCACGGCATGAAATCCTATTTCTGCCAGGACGAATACGGACAGATCGCCCCGGTCTACTCGATTTCCGCAGGATTGGATTATCCCGGCATCGGACCGGAACACGCTTACCTTTATGAAAGCGGCCGGGCGGAATATACTGCTGTCACGGATGAAGAGGCCGTATCTGCCTTTGAATATCTTTCCCGGACGGAAGGCATCATTCCCGCCATCGAAAGCTCCCATGCCGTCGCCCATGCGATGAAGATCGCTCCGAACATGGACAGGGATAAAATCATCGTCATCACCCTATCCGGAAGGGGCGACAAAGATTGCGTTTCCATCGCCAGGTACCGCGGACAAAGTCTCCCGGAAAGCTGAAAGGAGCGCTTATGAACAGAATCAAACAGGCATTTGAAAAGAAAAAGGCATTCATCGCCTTCATCACCTGCGGGGATCCGGACATGGAGACAACGGAAAAGGTCGTTCTGGCCGCGGCGGAAAACGGCGCCGACATCATAGAACTTGGGATCCCTTTCTCTGATCCGACAGCAGAAGGCCCGGTCATCATGGAAGCCGACGGCAGGGCGCTTGAAGCCGGGACGACCACAGACGACGTTTTCCGCCTGACCAAAAGGCTCAGGGAAAAGCTGGACATCCCTCTTTTGTATATGACTTACGCCAACGTCATTTTTTCATACGGAACGGAACGCTTTGCGGAGCGGGCCGGGGAAGCGGGCATCGATGGCGTCATCCTTCCGGACGTCCCCTTTGAAGAAAAAGAAGAATTTGAACCGGCGTTCAGCGCCTGCGGCATCGACCTGATTTCCATGATTGCCCCGACCTCTGAGAATCGGATCCTCAAGATCTCATCAGAAGCCAAAGGTTTTCTCTACCTGGTCTCCTCCCTCGGCGTCACCGGCACAAGGACCAATATCACAACGGATATCGGAGCCATGACCGCCCTGGTGAGGAAAAGCTCTTCCGTCCCCTGCGCGGTAGGTTTCGGCATCTCAACGCCGGAGCAGGCAGAAAAGATGGCCGGCCTGGCCGACGGCGTTATCGTCGGCTCCGCCATCGTAAAGATCATAGCCGCCTGCGGCCGGGAGTCCGCAGAACCGGTCGGACAATATGTGCGGCAGATGGCCGACGCTGTCCACCGCTAAAAAAGGATCCCGCCCGGGGCGGGATCCTTTTTAACATTTCTTATTGTCCGTTCCTTTTCATCGATCTCTTGTGCCGGTACATCTCCCGATCCGCGCGGACGAGGACGCTATCCGCTCCGGAGTCAATTTCTTCATCATACAGGGCGTAACCGATGGCAGCCGAAACGCGCTCCCAGGGCTCCAGACGCATATTCGAGGAAACTTTATGGATCCTTGACTTGAACTGCCTGATCAGTTCCGTAATCATCTGATACTCTTCACCCTCCAGCACGACCACAAACTCATCGCCCCCGATTCGATATACCGGAGAATCCAGAAAGATGCCGCTGATCAGCTGACAGACCTTCCTGATGGATATATCTCCCTTATCATGCCCGCAGCTGTCATTGATCTGTTTCAGGTTATTCAGATCAATCATTACCAGCGCAAACTCCTGATTTCCATCAGCCAGCCCCTTCTCCAGGGAAGCGAGCTTCTCATTAAAAGCCGTTTTATTATAAACGCCCGTCAGGGCGTCCCGGGTCGCCAGCTCGCTCATGGCATCAGCATACTGTTGGGAGCTAAGCAGTTCCTTCATCGTAGTATTCAGCCGATCCACCATCTTGTTCATCTGGCTGGTGATATCGCCGATCTCGTCGTTCCGATAGACCGTTGCCCGGTAATCAAGATTTCCGTCCGAGATGATCTTCATATCCTTTCCCAGCAGTTCCATCGGGTAAGTGATATTTAAGGCAACCCTGTTTACCGTAAAAGCCGCCAGCAGCATGAGGATCAAAACGACACAGACAAACGCGATGACCGCATACAGGATCGCTCTGTCTGCCTTATCTACCGAAGCCTGAATGACCGATATGGGAACAGAAACACATAAGGTCCAGCCCACCCTTTCAATCGGAACGCATACATAGACCGCATCCTCTTTCTCCATAATGCCATCCGGGGCGTTCCTTAATGCTAACAACTCCTCTTCTGTCAAACCGGTATATTCTTCAACGGTTTTTTCTTCCTGATCCGCGGAAATAATGGTTCCCGTGTGGTCCAGCGCAAAAGAAAAGGTTCCCTCGCCAAGGTCAAGGGACAGCAATTCTTCGTAAAGACCCGTGATATCAAAATCCGCGCAGTCCACCCCCATGAATTCCCCGTCGGCGTTTCGGAAGGGAGAGGCCACCGTGATGGTAAAGCCCCGTCCCTGGGAATCCACATAAAGACCCGTGTAGAAAACGCCATCTTCCTTTAAGCCCTGGGTATACCAGCCCGACTGATAAAAATCATAAACGAGTTCTTTTCCTTCGGGAGGAACGGAGAGATAGGACCAACGGTCATAAGAAACAAGCATTCCGCTTTTCGTACCCAGGTAAACCGTTGTGATCAGGTCTTCATTGGCCTTTGCGATCGGAGCCCAGATCTCTTCAAGATTGCTGAAGAAAAGAAGCTCATCCCTGAAATCCTCCGGATCCATATCTTCCCGGGTGAACCCCCTGGTTAAAAAATATTCTTTGCTGTCGATAGGACTGTTGAAGATCCTCCCACGCTCAATCATCTTCTCTTCATTTTTATACATGCCGCCGATATAGTCCGTCACAAACTCAATGTATTTTTCATAATGCTCCAGCCTGGCGTCGGCCGAAACGGCCTTCTGTTCAATCGTGCTTTTGATATTGCTCTCAAACTGCTCCTTCAGAACACTTTCTGAAGATTTCCTTATCCAGCGTATGCAGAAAATGCCGGTAATACACGCCGCAAGAAGGGCGATCAGAATGGTCTGCATAACGATCATGATCACGCGCCTTCGAATCGGCAGCCTGTTTTCATTTTTCTTTTTCATTGCTGTACGTTTTCTCCTTCATCTGCCTGTAACACATGAGACGGGCTTTTAAAAAAGCAGTCCCATATTGCGCGCATCACGTTGTTCTGCACATGTTTGCAGTTCCTTTGTGCCTGTACAGATAGAACTTTTTTATCCTGACCCATAAAAATATATACAAATTCTTTTTATCAGACAAGAACATAAATAAAATGGATAGCATAGGATGTTTATTATGTTCCTTATCGAATGAATTATAGAATAATACCTTGCTTTCTACAGGATAATCGTTGTATTATTATCAGATGTGGGCCGGTCTTCCTGACCGATCAGATACGCCCGCTTACCAATCAATTATTGTAAGCTTCGCGATGAGTACGAGCCTGTTATTTCGACTCGCATAACTGACATATAATAAAGGATATAACAATGGCACAAAAAAATCAATCCCTTAAAGCAGTAAAATATACGGATCTCACAAAAGCAATGACCCGGGATTTATTTCGAATATTTTGCGTTCATGCAGATACAGATTTTTTTGTTGAATTTATTCCGCATGGACAAGATGAGGAACTGGACATACAGACCATTGGAAAGACGCAGGAAGATGTGATCCGCTTTTTCTTATCTTCCGTCTACCCCCCTGACCTCGATATGGTCCGCGCGGCCCTTTCAAAACAGAATGTCCTGAAAACGCTTTGCGCGGAAGATTCCTTTTCGCTGAATTATCGTATAGTGGCGGATGAAAAACCATCCTATGTGCGATTAAAAGCGGCGCGTTTACGCAAAGACGACCCATCCCTTATTCTGTTCGCCCTAAGCAGCAGCGACGCCCATATGCAGCAGAAGGCGCGCTATGAAAGCATGGCCCATAAGCAGCTTACTTTTTCGGCCATTTCAGAAGCGCTGGCCTCCGACTATGTCTGCATTTTCTATGTGAATACCGAAACCAACGAATTCATTGAATACAGCTCCAATGAGCAATTCAAGAGTTTGAACTTATCGCCTTCCGGAAAAGATTTCTTTGAAAAATGCCGGCATGATTTCAGCCGCATTGTTCTTGAAGAAGACCGGGATGTTTTCCTGCGCGCATTTGAAAAAACGAACCTCTTAAAAGTATTGTCTTCAGACTGTCTGTTTCTTCTGACCTTTCGAGTCGTCCTGAATGAAACCCCGATTTATGTCCGCGTGAAAATAACAAAAATTAATCAGCTGGACGACCACCACATTGTAGTAGGCGTGAGCAACATAGAAGCAAGCATGCAGCGTATCCAAAAATACGAGCAGATGAAGGAGATCGCCAACCGGGACTCCCTGACCGGCGTTGGCAGCAAACATGCTTTTATGGAAAATGAAGAGCGCATCAACCGGGAGATCGGGCTTCGCGAAGCCTCCTCTTTTGCCGTTGTGCTCTGCGACGTCAACGGACTGAAAAATATCAATGATACCTTCGGACATCAGGCCGGAGACGACTATCTCCGCAAATCCTCCCAGATGATCTGCTCCGTTTTTTCTCACAGCCCGGTATTCCGGATCGGCGGCGACGAATTTACGGTGCTTTTGACAGAAGAAGATTATAAAAAAAGATTTGAATTGCTTCAGGAATTGCACGATCTTTCAGCCTCCCATATCGGAACGACGGAAGCGGTCGTCGCGGGCGGATTGGCTGAATATAAGCCTGACCGGGATCACTATCTCCGCGACATTCTCGATCGCGCCGATTCGACCATGTACAAAGAAAAAATGCTTTTGAAAAATCTTGGCGCGGCAACCAGAGAAAGCGGTATGAATAAAAACTTCCCGGATACGGAATACATTCCCATCATAAATATCCGCAGGCATATCCTGATTGCCGACGACCAGGAAACCAACCGCGAAATACTGGGCATGCTCCTTGAAGACGACTATGATATCCTGTATGCTGCCGACGGCATCGAGACCATGAATATGCTTCGGAAACACAAGGACGAAATTGCGCTTGTGCTTCTCGACCTTTATATGCCGAACATGACAGGACGTGAGGTCATACGGCAGATGCAGGTCGACGATGAGCTGATGTCCATCCCTGTCATCATGCTGACCGTCGATCAGGATGCGGAGCTTGACAGCCTGAGGATCGGCGCAATAGACTTTATCTCCAAGCCCTACCCGGATATGGAAATCGTCAAAGCCCGCATAGCCAAATGCATTGAGCTGTCCGAGAACAGGTATCTGATACGGCACACACAGCGGGATAAACTCACAGGGCTCCTGAACTTCGACTACTTCATTCAATATCTGGAGCGTTTTGATCATCTCTACAAAGAAAAAGCCTTCGACGCGTTTGTGTGCGATATCCAGCATTTCCACGCCATTAATGAGCAATTCGGCCGGCAATTCGGGGACCTTGTCCTGCGCGATATCGGAAGCAAAATCCGAAAACTGGCGCGGAAAACCGGCGGAATCGGAAGCCGCCAGGGCGGAGACACGTTTTTATTGTATTGCCCGCACCGGAACGACTACGGGCAGCTGATCTCGAAATTTACGGCCGATCTCTTTGTCGATAAGGAAAATAAAGACCGGATCATCCTGCGTTTCGGCGTTTTTGAAAATGCGGACCGGGAGCAGAATATTGAAAAAAGATTCTTCTGCGCGAAATATGCAGCCGATCAGGCCGCCAACATTCCAGGGGCAATCTGCGGATATTACTGAAAATGAACGGAATTGCCGCCCTCTGGCGATTCCTGTCAGCTCTCGCTTCACGAGACCTGACAGGAATCCGGCCGGCTTCAGCCGGTACTCCCGTTGAGAATAAAATCCTTGACAAAATACCTTTCAATATGAGAAAAATAAGTTAAAAAATCTGGTATTCGCTCTACAGGAGGACGAAGTGAATAATATCATTGTTACAGCTGATATTGTATGCGTGCTTTTTCTTTTAATCATTTTGTTTGGTTCCGTAAGAAGTCCTCAGAAAAAAGAACTCTCAACCAAACTCTTTATTTTCAACAGTTTTTCAGCTATTATCGGCACCATTTTTGACGCTCTCTCCTACTATCTGGACGGAGTTATTGCTAACGATGTTCTGTTGACAATCATAAACCTGATCACTTATCTCATATGCATTGACTTGTTGCTGGTATATGCCTTTTACATCGTGCTGGTTCTTTCAGAAAAGACAGAGATATCTTATCGCGGCATTATACCTGTCATTTTATTATCAGGCGTCAATATGATCTTATTCCTGGTCGGCACAATTCTGGGCAGGTCATTTACCATTGTAAACCACAAATATGTCATCGGCCCCTGGGACAGTCTGCACGTGTTCTTATCAAGCCTTTGCCTGGGATATCTTCTTCTGCTGATACTCTTCTACCGAAATACATTGGAGAAGATAGAATTATTATCCCTCGCTTCCTATATGGTTATCCCAATAACAGGGGTACTGATCCGCCAGTTTTTTAGACAACAGGATTTTATCTACTTATCAGTCTCCTTAGCATGTGCTTTCAACTACGTTATGATACAATCCAGAACCATATTAAAGGCGGAAATCAGGGCGCAGATCCTTAACGAAGCATTTCACACGGATTCCCTCACCAGTTTAAAAAATCGTCGATCCTACGATGAAATGCTGAATAAAGAACGTAAAAAAGAGTCTTTCAGCGTTATATTTGCAGATCTGAACCAGCTGAAATATACCAATGACAATTTCGGCCACGAAGCCGGAGACCAGCTTCTGATTCGATTCGCGAATCTGCTGCGGGAATCCTTTCCAACGGAAAACATTTATCGGATCAGTGGAGATGAATTCGTTGTCATCCTGGAAGAAATCACCGATATTCAAATGGATGAGCTGATTGGCAGGTTCCGCAAACAAATCCTTAAAAACGATCAAATCGCTTCTTTTGGATTCGTAAACAGTAAGAGTGATAATATCCTGAAAGTGATTCGCGAAGCTGAAAATCTCATGAATAAAGATAAAACCCTTTTCTATCAATCTATCGGAAAAATACGTCGTACATAAAGAACCTTCCACAAATTAAACGGAGATTTTCCAATTGGAAAATCTCCGCTTTCCGCATTTTGCCGGCCTTCCCTTTCAGGCCACAACCTTATTCTTTCCGCTTGTCTTTCCTTCATAGAGCCTGTCGTCAGCAAGTCCGATCCATTCCCGGACGGTCATTCCAGACGTATATTCCGCATAGCCTATCGTTACGGTGACATGGATGCATTCACTTACAAGGGCGTTTCCGGTCTTATGTTCAATCTCATATTCCATGATTTCCCTGCGAAGCCCGTCCAGCATTTCGCCGACACCGCTTCCCCCTTGTCCCAGAATGAGAAATTCTTCCCCACCCCAGCGTCCGATTGTCATATTCATCCGATCGCCGTCCGGAAGGATTTTCCTTCCATCTGAAAAACCGAACTCAGTCCGAACGCCGCAGCTCTTTCTCCATTCGAGCAGAATACGGGCAACTTCTTTCAAAACAAAATCTCCGCAGTTATGGCCGTACGTATCGTTGATATGCTTAAAATCGTCGATATCCACCATGGCGGCCCAGTATCCGCTCTTTTCCATTCCATTATTCCTGAGAGATTTCCCTTCCGGAGACTCCGCTGAACCGCCCTCGTCTTCGGGCTCTTTCTTCTTCGGAAATTCCATATTGAACAGGGAGTCCGCGAAAAAGTAGCGGTTCGGAAGACCCGTCAGCTGGTCATGCCCCACCTCGTTTTCAAGATACTCTTCTGATTTCAGACAGAGATCCACAAACGTATAGAGGATGACGCAGGAAATAGAGAAAACGATGATTCCCCAGAATATCTGAAATAAAAAAGAAGCATCCGATGAGAGCAGGTACGATGGCGGATGATATTGGATCCAGATAAAACTGAACAGATAAGACGCGGGACCCAGGAGACACATCGGAAATGAAGGAATATACGGCCTTTTCAGATAACGATTCACATATTCACAGAAAAAAAGAAGGATTGTTATAGCAATCAGGGAAATCTGAAAACCACTATCCCAGCCCGTAAAGATTACAGCCAGAGTCATATGCGCAATGACTTCCAGGTACATGCTGCACACATAAACGCGATACATCTCTTTATTGGCAACCCATAATAAAGAAGAATAAAGAATTATACTTCCGATGTTAAAATATTTCATTGGCGTAACGTTGTAATTACGAAACAGCAGAAACATAATAATGTGTATGATGAGAAATGAAAACGCGCAAATTAACGCCATTATCTTCGCAACTTTATGGTTCAAAAATTTATACATGGGATCGATTCCTTCTACAAACCAAATCAATATAAGGCGGCAGAACCTGCTATTTTCCTTAAAATAAAACCTATCAATATAAATTTTATAATGGAGATGCCCTATTGTCAACAATAATCAGAAGAAAGGAATTTCCCTGTATAGAAGGAACTTAACGTCTATATTGATGAATCCTGTTTTTCAGCGAATACGTGCGGAAGGACGTCTGGAAAGTGTAATCGATTTATCCCTGAGGAAATACCGGAGGGGCTGGTCGGTCGAGAAGGCCGCTGACGCCCTGGAGAAGGAGCCCGGGGAAATCGCTGAAATCTACGGCGCGATCAAGGCCTGCGGCGCAGGCTCCACGCCGGAAGACATCCTGAAGTGGATGGAGGAAAACAAGGATATGGCGCCTGCAGCGATTTATATGACGACAGCCGCACCGCCATGCACGCCCTCGCCGCCGGCGACATGGACTACGCCCAAAAGATCGACCGCGCCAAGGCACTGAAAAAACTGCCTTTTTTCCGCCGCATGGCCTCCGAAAAAACGCTCACGGAGGCACTCCTTACAAGAGCGGGCCGCGGGTTTTGTCACTCTGAGACGCTCGATCTATCAATTCTTGTTCCCATAACCAACCCTATCTTCCGCCACCTTCCCCAACTCCTCCCGCTCATAACTATAAGCAAAGACCGTCGGTGCCGGTACCGGTTCCGCATCCACATTATCCGTCCACATCTCGCACTGGCTGATCACCGTACTGATCGCCATCTCATAATCCTCCGGCGGATACTTATACTTCTTCAGCAGCCGCTTGACCATCTTCCGCATGGCCGCCCTGGC
>JAILID010000024.1 GCA_024695465.1 Lachnospiraceae bacterium
TTCCGGACCTTCGATGTACCAGACGCCGAAGACTTCGCCAACGTCGAGGAGCGGATCGGAGTAGCCGTTCTCGGCCTCGATCTCCTCGATCTCCCTCGGGTCGCGGATGCGGCCCGGAACAATGCGGTCGAGCAGCGTGGAGCAGAAGAGGTTCTCCTCGTTGATCCATTTCCTGAACTCATCGCAGAGCTTCCAGTCGTCGATGTGCTGGTTGACGACCTTCTGAAGCTCCTTGCCGTTGTTGTCGATCAGCTCGCAGGAGAGGACGACGACGCCCTTCTGGCCGGCTTTGAAGCGCTCATAGAGGAGCACGGTCAGCTTGGCCGGGAAGGATGTCGGCGGAACCTGCTCGAAGGTGGATTCCGGATCGTAGACGATGCCCGCTTCCGTCGTGTTGGAGGCGACGTACTCAAGATCCGCGGACTTCGCGATCTCCTTGATGGCTTCCCAGTCCTCATAGGGATTATAGCAGGCGTCGCAGACGGAGATCACGCGCTTCCTGTTGATCTTCTCGCCGTTCTCGGAACCGCGGAGATAGAGGGTGTAGAGGCCTTCCTGCTCATTGATGAGCTTGGTAAGACCCTGCGCGATCGGCTGCACCAGGGCAACCTTTCCGTTCCAGCCGGCCTTCTCATTGGACATATCGAACCAGTAATCCACGAACGCGCGGAGGAAGTTTCCCTCGCCGAACTGGAGAACCTTGACCGGGGCATCCTTCAGGATGTAGCCGTCATAACCGGATTTTTCGAGAACCGCATAATTAAGCTTGTCCATTTTAACATTCCTCCTTTATTCGATACCAAAGTATCTTGCAGCGTTGTTGTAGCTGATTCCCTTGACGATCTTCTTCAGGGATTCCTCGTCGTTGGGATACTCGCCGTCCTCGACCCACTGGCCGATCAGGTTGCAGGCGATCCTTCGGAAGTAGTCGTGTCTCGTGTAGGACAGGAAGGAACGGGAATCCGTCAGCATCCCTACGAAGTTGCCGAGCAGGCCAAGGTTGCCGAGAGACTTCATCTGGGCCTCCATGCCGTCCTTTGTATCAAGGAACCACCAGGCGGCGCCGAGCTGCATCTTGCCCGGAACCTCATCGGACTGGAAGGTGCCGAGGCAGGTCGTGATGACGTTGAAGTCATTCTGATCCAGGGAGAAGACGATGGTCTTCGGAAGCTCGTTGGTCATATCAAGCTCGGAGAAGAGAGCGGCCATCTCATTAGCGCAATTGGACTTCGCAACCATGTCGAAGCCGGTATCCGGGCCTTCGAGACGGAACATTCTCTCGTTGACGTTTCTCGTGCAGGAGTAATGGATCTCCATGACGATATTTTCTTTGTGATACTTTCTTGCCAGGGAAAGGAGAACCTTGGTCTGATAGATCTCAGCTTCCTCGCGGGAGATCTTCTCACCGGCCATAACCTTGCGGAAGGCTTCGTCGGCCTCCTCATCCGTGCCCTTGCGGAACATGATGTAATCGATGCCGTGATCGGAAGCGCGGCAGCCGTGAGCCTTGAAGAAATCAATTCTCTCATTCAAAGCCTTGCAGACATCCGCGCAGCTCGTAAGCTCATAGCCGACAACCTCGCCGAGCTTCTTGATATAAGCGGCAAAGCCGTCCTTGTCGATGTTGATCGCCTTATCCGGACGATAGGAGGGGCAGACCATATAAGGAAGATTTTCACCGAGAAGCTTCTCATGCCACTCAAGTGAATCAATCGGATCATCCGTCGTCCCGACATACTTAACGCCGGACTGCTCGATGATGCCGCGGACGGAAAGCTTCGGATCATGCTGCAGCATATCGGAGGTCTTATCCCAGATCGCCTTCGCGTTTCTGACGGTCAGAGGCTCCGTGATGCCGAAATACTTATGAAGCTCCAGATTAGACCAGTGATACATCGGGTTGCCGATCGCCATCTCAAGGGCGTCCGCAAAAGCGACGAACTTCTCATAGGGATCCGCGTCACCGGTAACGACATTCTCCGAAACGCCGTTCGAACGCATAACTCTCCACTTGTAGTGGTCTCCGAAATAGGATCCGTCATCATTCCTGCCGCCAAGCCAGACTTCCGCTATGTTGTTGTAGCGGCGATCTTCATAAATTTCCCTCGGCGGGATGTGGCAGTGATAGTCAATGATCGGCATATCCTCCGAATAGTCGTGGAAAAGATGCCTGGCAGTTTCATTCTTCAGCATGAAATCTTTGTCCATGAACGCTTTCATGTGTACTTCCTCCTTAATCTGGACTCTTGCATACCCGCTTTGGTATTCGCAGCGCGGAAAATGTAAGCTCTTACATCACTACTGTACACTTCTTTTTATCTTCTGTCAACAGTCTTTTTGCTTTGCGGCCATTCTTTTTCAGTAAAAATGCAGACAACCATCTGGCTTACTCAAAAAGAGTCCTCACCATATTTTCTGAAAATGTCACCGTTTTCACATGATCTACTTCAATTCGGTACAACGCGTTTGCCGCGATGTGCTCCGCCGCCTGCTCCAGATCCCGGATCCCGGTCGAATTCCGGAAGCTTGCGATAATAGCGTCCAGGGCTTCTTCCTCAACCGCGCACTCTTCTTCCCGCATGCCCATCCTTTTCAGGACTTTCGGAAGGGAGAATTTCCGGAAAATGACCTTCTTCTCCTCATCCGTATAATCCGGGATATCGATCACCGCGAATCGGGACATCAGCGGAGCGGAGATAAGCTCCTTGTCATTGGCTGTCGCGACCGGATAGACCCCGCTCGTCGGAACCATGCACTCGATGTAATTGTCCGTAAAGCCGAGATTGTCAAGAAGCGTCAGAAGAACATCCGCCGGATTGCCGTTTCCTTTGCCGGCGTTCGCCTTGTCCAGCTCATTGATAATGAATACCAGGTTGGAGGACTCCGCCATGGAAAATGCCTCCATGATGATCCCCGGCTTTGCGTTCGCGTACACGCGGGAACTGCCGGTCAGCTGCTCCGGATCGTTGATCGAGCTCATGTCAAGGGTCGTCCACGGGAGCTTTAAGATGCGGGCGACCGCGTAGGCGACCTGGGATTTGCCTGTCCCGGCCGGTCCGACCAGCAGCATGCCGTAGGCCGGCAGCGTGTGGGTGCGGTTGATCTGGATGATGGTCTCGATAATGCGCTGCTTGACCTTCTCCATCCCGTAGAGTTCTTCATCGAGGATCCGCCGGGCCTCCAGCGGGTCGATTGCCTCAAAGTAATTATCCTTCCACTGGATATTCATCATGATGGAGAGAGCTCTCTGCGCGTGCCGCCGCTCCTCCGGAGAGACCTCCTGTGATCTTGCCACCGCGAGGTTCCGTCTCGCCCAGAGGCGGATATTATCCGGCAGGGTCCGTCCCGCGCACATGAGGAAATCCGTAATGCTCTGCAGGCTGGTCAGCCGCATCACGTCCCCTTCTTCCACCGCCTCCTCGTCCGGAAGCTCCGCGGACGGGGCGCTGCTTTGAAGCAGCCGCCCGATCATGAACTGCAGGAAACCGTCCTCCGCAGAGAGCTTGCCCTTTCCGCCAAGCGCAAGCTCCCGGATCTTGTAGACCGCATAGCCTTCCCCGGTCTCTTCTCCGGTGAGCCGTACATGGATGTGGTTCTCCCCGAGCCAGGCGATCAGGCTGGTAAAACGCGCGTCAATCCTCAGTATGTCGCAGCCGGCTACGCCGTCCTCCGCGTCGAACTCGAAGGCCGTGCGCTTATTGACCGGGGTAAACACGCCCACAATATGGTGCCGCATCCGTCCGGGCAATTTTTTAAGAACCAGCATCGGCTGATTCGGCGAGGTCCCGGATTCATTTGAGCGGAAGACGAACCAGGTGACGGCCGCCTCCTTGTTTTCATTTTTCACTTGTGTAAAATCAAAGACAGGCATCTGCTATCTCCCTTCAGCTATTGCCCTCATTATATCAGCCGCGGAAAACCCGCGCAAGCCAAAGCGCGCCGATGAGCCAATAAGCTCATTTTATCCGTTTAAAAATAAGCGGCAAAAAACCGGCCCGCCAAACGCAAAGGAACCCGGAGCCAAATGCTCCGGGTTCCTTGATTCCAGCTCTTATCCGATTGTGATGTAATGCGTCTCCTCGACTTTCTTCGGCGCCTCCTTCGGGAACTCCAGGGTCAGGACGCCGTCCTCGAACTTCGCGTGCACGTCTTCCTGCCTCATACCCTCGCCGACGAAGAAGCTGCGGCTCATGTTGCCGACGTAGCGCTCGCGGCGGATATATTTGCCTTCCTGGTTCTTGTCGCCCTCCTCGAGGGACTTGCCGGCGGAAACGGTCAGGTAACCTTCTTTCAGCTCGACCCTGATCTCCTCTTTCTTGAAGCCCGGCAGGTCGATGACAACTTCATACTTGTCTTCCTGCTCGCGGACGTCCGTCTTCATGACGTGGCCGGCGCGCTTGCCGTACAGCTTTCTGTCCACCTGCGGATAGTCAAAATCAAAGAAGTGATCGAAATCATCAAAAACATCATTCGTAAAAAGACTCGGTACTAACATGGTAATATCCTCCTATTCTATATTGGCTCTTCCTTTTCGGAAGGGTTGTGTACGAATTTTTGAACTCCGGAGGCTTTTTATTTTCATCTCCTTCGTTCTGACCATATATTAGCACCTTTGTTAGCACTCGTCAAGTATGAGTGCTAACAATTTTTGTGAATTTTTTGTGAACTCTCGCCTCATAAGGCCTTAGCACACTGTCATCCCCGGCATCCACATAGTTGGAAATGAGAACCTCCCCGCTGCCTGCCCTCAAAAACTCCGGCACGGGCACGTCAAAGCCCCGCAGG
>JAILID010000044.1 GCA_024695465.1 Lachnospiraceae bacterium
CGACGGCTACAAAGTGCCCGGCAGCATCGGCGAACTCGGCTCCTACCACAACCTCCGAGTGATCTACACCCGGGAAAATGAAAGCGGCGACCTCTACATCGAGCGTCTCGTCGGCGCCCTCAAGAAAAACGAGCAGGCCCAAGTCGTCACAAGCGACGCCCTCATCCAGCTCTCCGCCCTCCGCGCCGGCCTCCAGCGCATCTCCTCCGCCGAATTCGAGGAGATCGTCGCCGAAGCCCAGGCCGAGATTACGAAGATCCTCGAGCGTGACCGGGACGGGAACAAAAGCACCGTGGGCGAGATCCTCAAGGATATTGAAACTAAAGAAGAGGCGTGAGGGGGAAGGAATTCAGACGCCCTGCCCCCAACTAAATGGGTTGTTTCATGAATAGATTGGACTGTTGACCTCACTTTTCTCACAAAAATACAATTATCTCCAAATCTAAATGATAAACCTTAAGGTCAGATTGGACTCCAAACCCGCTTTTCCCCTCAAAAATGGAGGAAAACTCCAATCTAAACTTCTTACCCAGGAGATATATTGTATTTCAGTTCTATTATTTCCCTCAAAATGCGTGAATGAGTCCAATAAAACCGCTTTAGGAGTGTTCATGTTGGATCGCTAACGCTTATTTAAGTACTTCTTTTACCAATCCAAAGCAGGCTGCTTGGACAAAGAAATCCTATTACAGAGTATACTTTTAATAATTCTAAATAGCTGCCCGTTCGAAGAGCAGTCTATGGTATTTACGGTACAAAAAAAGGAAAGGGAAGGAACGTTGTCATGAAAAAAGCGTTTTCAGTGTTGGGAATGGGAAGTGGAATCGCAGTGGTTGTCTTAGGATTTCTTATGCTATTTGGCGTCCTCGGAGGAAATACCTCATCTGCCACCAGTTCGAGTTATTTGTATCCATCTGGCTATGCTACTTTTGGTGCTGATTTCTATACATACGTATCTAATAATGCGGCTGAAGCTGCCAGCGCATCCAGGGTTGCTGCCAATAATCTGAACACAATCGCAAAGACTATAAGAACCGGCTCAGGCATCCTGCTGATAGGCTTTGGCATGATGTTGCTGTGTCTCTTCGGAAGCAGGCTTGGTGCTATGAAAGATGCAGAAGTGAATCAGGCAAAGTTGAATGACCGCATCAAAGATTCCGTTGAGCAAGCGCTAGAGTCTAAGAAGGACTTGTTTGTGAAGCCTGAAGTCAAGGAAGAAAACATCGCAGACGAATTGCCAACGTTATAAAAGAAGGGATTTCTTATGTCCGATCGTTTTTCCGAAGTTTTCCGCCTTCCAGAAAACCTTTATGTGGAAGGTTCCCCTGTGCTGCTTGAGGCAGGAGTTCTCCTGAAGGATAATCATACTCAGAAGATTCTCGCTCAGATGAAGTTTCGTAACCTCTCCGGCAAGAATCTTAAAGGAATTCGCATTCACCTGGGCTTATTCGGTATAGACGGATCAGTTATTTATCCCGATTTCGAGTACTCCTATCTGGATATCAACGCCGTTCCGGATGCAGAGTTCGGCTCTCGCACTCCTGTCTTTCTTCCCGATAATTTGGTTCGAGAAATGCGCTTCATGGGACTCTGTGCGTTTTATTCGGATGGTTCCTCTACCGTGACGGAAAATTTAGAATGGACCACCCTCCCGGCACAAGAACTGATACAAGACCATTTTCAGGATCCCGTGTTGCTTCAGCAATGGCATCTTGAACTGGGCGAACGTTCCGGGTTTGTTCCGACTAAGGTGATGGGCTTATACCGCTGCACCTGTGGGGCAATCAATTTGAAATCTGCAGAAAAATGCATTATCTGTAAGAGACCATTTGCGAAAATGGATGAACTCCTCACAGGGACAAAGTTAGCAGATCTGGCTGCCGAGCGGATTCGCCTCGAAGAAGAGACCGCGGCTGCGGAGCGAGAACAAAGGCGAATAGAAGAAGAAAGAATTGCTCAAGAACTCCGCGAGAAGGAAGCTGAAAAAAAGAAGCGTAGAAAAAAAAGAAGTATTATACTTGCTATTCTCTTTGTTTTTCTATGCCTTTTGAGTGTAGGGATGTACTTCTGGGGTGTTCCACTTATAAGACTGATTATTGCCCAAAGCGAAATTAAAAAAGGCAACTATCAAGAAGCAGGCAACACAATAGATGAGCTGAAACCTTTTTTGCAAAAGGTTGAATTTGCAAATGAGCTGGTCTATCAGGGTGCACAATCCCTGTTTGATCAAGAAAACTATTTGGGCAGCGCAAAAACTTTTGAAAAAAAAGTTGAATATAAAGACTGCGAAGAATTAGCAAAAATAAGCTATGGTGACTATACAGATGAGGGAAAGAAGCTCGGAGATCGGTTCAGATTTACATTCATTGATGTCAATACAATGCAAGTGTATTGCTACAAAGACGGTAAAACTTATACGATGAGGCGATAAGCATATTCAAACAAAAAAGAATAAAGAAACCTTGAAGAGACCGGGAGCCCATGCTCCCGGTCTCATCACGTGTGATCCTCAGCCCCCCTCACAGCAGCCTTTTATAGATATCCAGCATGCTCTCCATCTGATACTGTAAGAGCCACGCGGCATTGTTGAACTCCGTCTCCGCCTTGATCACCCGGAGAAGCCGCGGAGAATACGCTTCCGTCTCCTGAATCATCCGATAGATCCGCTCACGGCTCAGCCCCCAGGACATCGTGGTCAGATTGTTGCAGCGATCGATACATTTGACCAGCGCCGCCTTCGGATTCCCCGCAATCGCATCATAATACGTTTTCATGACCTGATCCCGGTCCTCGTCCGTCGTCTTCTCATGCGTCAACAAACGCACGAGTTCCTTCGTCTCTTCATTGACAGGAAGCTCTTCATATCGCTTCCCGCAATCTTCCACCACGTCATGCAAGAGACATGCCGCCAGGATCTCATCCTCCCGGATCCCCATGGACAGCGCGTGGCAGGCCAGATTCAGCGGATGATAAATGTACGGGATCGTGGATTTCTTCCGCTTCTGCCCCTCATGCGCTTCCACCGCGTAATCGACCGCCTTCAGCGTATTTTGAAGTTTGAAGTTCCGTGCCGTCGTCTTCACGAAAGTCTTCATGTGCTCCCAGTCGTAAATGGCCTCGCGCGTCTTAAAGGGCTTCTTCCTCAGAGATCTCCTCGATCTCATCCATCACCGACATACACCCGATCCCATAAGGCGAGCCGGGCGGTTCAAACGGATCATAACCCACAAGACGGTCCATGATCACATTTTTCACATCCGGCTCCCACGCACCCTCTCGAAACAAATAATACGCGCCTTTCGCTTCCTTCCCCACCAGCCTGTCACGAATCAGATAATACCTAAGTTCCGCCATCTCCGGCACCTCCTTACACCGTCATTTTAGAGGAAAATGAAGGTGCGTTAAAGCGAGGAGGGGTTGAAGATGGAGAGGGGAGACTCAAGTGGAGGTTGAGGGGGGATTAAGCCTTCATTGTCCTGGTTAGTTCGAGATGGATTTCATTGATTCTGTTCTGGATCGGTTCGATCTGAGTTTGAATCTCCGCCTTTGTTTTCGCAATCCTGTCTTCGATATCCTTCCTGGCAGAAATCATACGGTTTTCAACATCGCCCTTCGCAAGGAGCACCTGGTCGATTTGATTTTGGAGCATTCTTTTTTCTTTGGTCTTGTAGACGGCCAAAGAGGAGTTCTTCGCAATCAATACACCAATCTTGCCATCCAGACCCTTGATCTCTTCACGGCCCGGGATGGCATTGATCTCGTTGTTCAACGCTTTGACTCGGTCTTCCATAGCGTTGTACAGAAGTGCGAGCTTTGCATTCAGTTCCTCCCTCTCAGCCACGAGTTTCGCTTTTTCTGCTGCATGCTCTGCCCAATAGGCATCCTCTTTATGCTCTAATTCTTCCTCGATCTTTTTCTCCAAGCTCGCCTTTTTCCTTCGCCATTCTTTCGCCTTAGCTTCCCATTCGTCATTGTTCTTATTCCGGAACTGTACCGACTCTTCGTTCAACTGCAGATTCTTATAATAGGTCTTGCTGCCCCGTCCATCAGAAATGTTAACCCACGAGCATGCGTCACGGACCAGGGTGTTCAACTTGACCTTGGCGTCAAATGCCAGGGCGCGCCATTCATACAGATCGGGATCGTCCGTATCGGAAGTGCCGAACAAGATCGAGG
>JAILID010000103.1 GCA_024695465.1 Lachnospiraceae bacterium
GAATTGTGGGCGCCCTCGGAGTTCTCGACATAGCAGAAGTCGAAGTACCACTGGGCCGAGCGGTAGATGTAACGGATCTCCTCAAGCTCCGCCTCGTCCTTGCTGCCGGACTGGTTGGCCTCGGCGAGCTTGTCCTTGAAATCAGAGAGCTTGTTGCCGACCTCGCTCTCGCGGGCCGTGATCTCCTCCTGGATCCCGCGCACGAAGGCGGTCATATCCGTGTCCCCGTGGCACTTCGCGCAGGAAGTGAGCAGCTGCTCGCTTTCAAGCGGGCTCACCAGCTTGTGGCTGTGGTAGACGGAGCCGTCCTCCGCCCTTTCGAGCGGCATATGGCAGTCCGCGCAGCTGAGGAGGCTGCCGTGCTTTCCGTGGGTGACCGTCTCAAGCTCCGGGTGCTGGGCCTTCAGCATCTTCGCGCCGGTGCTCTCCTGGGTCCAGTCGGCAAAGCCGATCGAGTCATAGTAGGCGAGGATCGCTTCCGGCGTCATCTCCTCCAGGCTCGTGTAGGGCATCGAGGTCTCCTTGTTCTCCGGCTTGAAGTAGTACTCGATATGGCACTGGCCGCAGACCATGGTCGAGATGTTGATCGTATCGATGTTGTCCCCCAGGCAGTCGTGCACGTAGGAGTGCGTGACGACCCGCTGCCCTTCATTTCCCTGCATGTTGCCGTGGCAGGTGTAGCAGCTGATGCATTCGTTCATCTGCTCGTAGACTTCATTGAAGTCCATGGAGTAGACCCCCGCGCCCTGGTCGTTGACCATCTTGGTGAAGTTCGGTGTCTTGCAGGTAAGGCAGTTGGCCGTCGCATGGGGACGGGCCGTCGCCGCGACGTCCTCCAGCGTGTAGGCGTGGCCGCGGGCGCTCTCATAGTCCCTGGCGAAACCGTAGCCCTCATAGAGATTGACCAGATAGGGATCCTCCTCGAGGTAGCTCACGTGGTAGCTGTTCTCGGCGTTCGCCCCCATGGAAACCGCATGCTCCGGGAAGATCGCCGCCCACTCGTCCGCGGTGATGACGCCGTCCGCGCTCATGGTCTCCGGGGCGTCCACCTGCTTATAGACGATATCCGCCGCCGTGATCGGATTAAGCGCGGCAAGGCTCGGCGCCATGTAGTTGAGCGCGCTCAAACCCGCCAGATTCGTTGAACAGAGGAAGACGATGGCGCCCGCCGCCGCGGCGCCGACTGCTTGTATGATTCTTTTCATTTGCATATTCACCACCTGTCAGATTATAACCGTATTGAAAATCAAAGGATACGTTTCGTATATCTTGTTTTCCGCGCCGGAATTAGGACTGAATCGCCATGCAAATCCACCGGCATCCGCGCAGGGCTTTTTGCGGCAAACAGAACACTATTTCCGCACTTATTCTATTTTATTGTACGATACGGATCAGGTAATGTCAAGCATTTCCGGAGCAGGGTTGTTTCACGAAGACTCCAGAAGCATACTGCCCGGGGCGGCCGCCTGTAACCCATATAGAGGCTGATTGGGCAATCTGGATTGAAACTTTTGTTTTCAGACTGCCCGGGAAGGCTCCCTGAACAGACTGCAGTATTATAAAACTATTCGATATTTTGACATGGCTGTCTCATTTTTGGATATTTCTATTCGATATTTCGATACTTGCGATAAATCCGTTGACTTCTCAAAATAATCGTTGTATAGTGCAGGCGCCCGGAAAGGCATTGCCCCCCTGCCCCAAACGCGCTATGATGCAGGAAGAAAAGACCTTCTCCGGGACAAGGAAAACACCGGAGGTGATAATAGTTGGCAAACGAAAAAGACATCGCTGAAAAGACGCTCCAGTCCCATGAGGACGTGTTCGCGGACATCCTGAACGGGCTCCTCTTTGGCGGGGAGCAGGTCGTCCACCCTGAAGACCTCAGCCTCGTAGATCCGCTGCGTCCGGACGATGACCGGGTGCTCCTTGACCTTCTTTTCGGCTTTGGAAAGACGGTAGCGAACCGTGGACTCGGCAATGCCCAGCATTTTAGCGACGGTCGTTCTGGGCAGTTCCTTCCGATAGACCAGGCGGAATACCTCACGCTCTTCCTTTGTCATCTGCGCTTCCGCTTCAATAAACGCCGTGATCTTTTCCAGACACTGATCGTTAATGAAGCGGTTGAACTGCCCCCACGGAGGGCTTTGGTTATAATAGATCATCCTTCGATACCATCCTCCACCCCGGCCACGGTCCTCTTATTGGCACGCTCGATTTTCACCTCGGCCTTCCGCCGCGCCGTTTTCCAGCACTGGTCGAGAATGCGCTCCGGGCTGATGCTCGTAAACTGCCAGTAAATCCGGGAACCGATAAATGTCTCCAGCTGCCATTTTTGTACAACCAGTCTGTTGCACAGGCGTTCATCATATTCACCGCTCCACAGCATTCTGAGCGTCGTGATATAGTCCTCCGCTGCCTGGTATACAATGTTCGCGCCAAGATTGCCGTAGGCCAGTATGACAGGATCCATCGGCTGTTTCCGACGGACGGGAAAGCCGATTTTCCTAAAGAAGAAGTTTATGGGAAGGGATACGTAGGCCTCCTCACCGTCAGCTGCTCCTTCCTGATTCTCCTGCGCCATCTGGATTTTCTTTTCTTCCTCTGCTTCTTTTTCCCGTTCCGCTTCCTGCGCATGCTCTATGTATTCTTCATAACCGAGGAGATTGCCATTTTCATCTACAGACAGATCTTCCTGCTCCCCGTAATCCTCCGGCAGATCGTCTTCGCCCGTCTCCATCACGATGCGCTCATTTGCGTCATGCAGGATTTCATACATGTGGAAATTTTCGTCCTTGATTTCTTCACGGAGAATGTAGCCACGGGTCTGTATTTCCTCGGCAGTCTCATCATCGATTGTTTCGTCCGTCACTCCTGCCGGAAGGTCTATGCTGTCCATACTGTTGTCAAATTCAGCCGCCTGATCAGCCGTTTCCGGTGAAAAATCTTCTGGTTCTTCGTCATCAGGTTCTTCTGCTTCGTCATCTGGATATACAATCACCA
>JAILID010000122.1 GCA_024695465.1 Lachnospiraceae bacterium
GATGCTTTGTCAATTCCCTCTCCCGCGCCACACTAATTTCTCCCTATTCCTGCCCGAGGACCCCCTACGCGAAGCACTGTTGTGTCAATGCCCTCTCACGGGCCACACTCATTTCTACTTTAAAAAAAATTGTGTTCTCAGAAACGTGTAGATCGTGTCAATGCCCTCTCACGGGCCACACTCATTTCTACGAGAAAGGAGTCAACATGTCGGTTTTTTTGAACAACATGTGTCAATGCCCTCTCACGGGCCACACTCATTTCTACGATGTTCAGCTTTACCGCAACAGCATTCGCCGCATTGTGTCAATGCCCTCTCACGGGCCACACTCATTTCTACATTTTGAGGAGGAGGAGGACTTAGAGCCGAAAAAGTGTGTCAATGCCCTCTCACGGGCCACACTCATTTCTACCAACCCCCACCTCAGAGAGGTGGAAGTTAGCACATAGTGTCAATGCCCTCTCACGGGCCACACTCATTTCTACAGCTATTAATGATACGGCAAAAGATGCGGTAAATGCGTGTCAATGCCCTCTCACGGGCCACACTCATTTCTACAATAATATTTTGTTGCCAAAAGGAGGAAAAAAATATGTGTCAATGCCCTCTCACGGGCCACACTCATTTCTACGAACGGGAAACTGGAGTTGGAAGACTCCGCAGAGGCATGTGTCAATGCCCTCTCACGGGCCACACTCATTTCTACTTTTTAAAGGAGGAACGAAAATGAAGGAATTTTTGAAGGTGTCAATGCCCTCTCACGGGCCACACTCATTTCTACTCGGATGAGAATGCGAATCGTGTGATTCAGGAGTGTGTCAATGCCCTCTCACGGGCCACACTCATTTCTACTGTACCCCCTCAAGAACCCTTATGCCATAAGGCTTCGCGCACCCCTTTTTTGCAGGTTATTCACAGAATATTCTGAAAAAGGCGTTTTTTTGGGGTTTTACTTGTATGTTCACAGTTTGTTCATATTTAAGGCTCATTCCGAAGGCTTTCACTGCTCTTTCATACACAAATATTTTATCATATCCCGCCGTAAAAATCAACGGAACAAAACCTCTCTTCAAAACCTTTCATCAAGCCGACCGCTGTCTCGGGCATCCTAAAGACAAGGGTTGTCAGTGTGTGAAGCGCCGGGCATGCTCGCACGCCAGGGCGCAAGCACACCCGACAACCTTAGAAGAGGAACCAGCAGGACGGCTCGCCACCACCGACGCAAAAACCGGGAAGTACCTGACAACCTTACAAGATGAACAAGCAGGACAGCCGCATGGTTTGTATTTTTTGCAGCGATATGGGAGCGCGAAGCATTTTCAAATCCCATATATCCCGGAATATTTCTCCTCCAGATAGGAAAGATAGTCGTCCGGGGTAAACTCGCGGCCGCAAATCTCTCTGATCCAGTCCGTTGGGGCAAGCCGGTCAGCTTTCGCGAAGACATGAGCCGTCATCCAGTCTTTTATTTTCAAAAGATCACCTGAGGCGATCGCCGCGTCGACATCGAAATCCTCCTTCATCCGGCTGCAGTACATTGCGTTGTACATATTTCCGAGCGCGTAAGCCGGAAAATAGCCCATAAGCCCGGAAGCCCAGTGTACGTCCTGCAGGATTCCTTCGTTGTCATTTGCCGGAGCAACGCCGAGATAGGCCTTGTATTTTTCAGACCACATCGCCGGAAGCTCTTCCGCGGTGACCTCGCCGGCGATGAGGGCCTTCTCCAACTCATAGCGGATGATGACGTGGAAGGTGTAGGTGAACTCGTCCGCTTCGGTTCGAATCAGCGAAGGCTCGACCAGATTGACGGCCTCATAAAACTCGCGCCAGCTTACGTCTCTCAGGGCCTCCGGGAAAATTTCCCTGGCTTTCGGGAAAATATGACGAATGAAACTCTCGGAGCGGCCGATGACATTCTCGTAGAAGCGGGAAACCGATTCGTGCTGCCCCATGGTCTTCTCACCCGTAATGTGATGCTGCCAGTTTTCCCGAGGCTGGTTCTGGTCGAAGAGGCCGTGCCCGCCTTCGTGGATGATGCTGTACATGCTGGAGCTTAGGTTGCCGCGGTAATGGGTCGTCACGCGTTCGTCGTCGGGTCCCATGCTGTCGGTGAAGGGATGCTCGGTCGTGGAGAGGGCTCCTCGTTGAAAATCAAAACCGATCAGCTCCAGTAGATAGCGGGCCATTTCTTCCTGGGCCGCGTCGGATACCGGACGGAAAAGGAAGTCCGTACGCACCTCTTTTTTTGCCGCGGTTATTTTCCTGAGCAGAGGAATCAGGCGGTCTTTTATTTTCCCAAAGACTTCGTCCAGCTTTTCAACCGTCATCCCGCGTTCGTAGCGGTCGAGGAGGTTGTCATAGAGGAGGGGCTTCCTTTCGTCCATGAGCTCAATCTTCCGCACCTCCGCGTCGCGGATCGCGAAAAGAGAGGGGGCGAAGGATGCGTAGTCGCATTTTTCCCGGGCCGCAATCCAGTCGGCATAACCCTTGTTGAGCACGCGGGAGAATTCGAGATCCTGTTCGGGGCTGATATTCCGGGTCATAAGCCAGTCCCGGTGCAGGCTTTCAGCGAGCGTCCGGTCGAATTCGTCCAGCTCGTCGCGGCGGCTGTAGAGGATTTCGGCGGCCTGGATGAATTCAGGCTTCTTTCGAAGTTTGAATATCTGGTTCGTAAGATAGGAGATGACTTCGCCGGCTTCTTCCATGCCTTTTGAGGGGCAGAGAGTCTCCATGTCAAACTGCACATTGCCGGCCGCGTGCATGAGGAGGGCTTCTTCCCCGAGAATCTTATTCAGGGTCTGAAGCGCGGTTTTTGTTTCTTCATTCATCGTTTCGTCCTTTCTGTTGTATTCGTGATATTTGCGGAACAAAATTCCTTCTCAGACTGCCCGAAACGGGGCTTGAACGCCTGTTAGGCGGTCGACCGGGCAGTCTGCTTTCTACTTTTGCTTTTCAGACTGCCCGAAACGGGACATTTCGGCCTTTTGGACGGCCGCCGGCAAAACCCCCGCGCACGCTCATCCCTGCCAAAACAGAATCAGCAGCGCGATCAGCAGGCCCAGGCCGACGACATAGGCGCCGCCGATCAGGAGGGCGGCCTTCAACGCTCCGAGGATATACCAGCGGCGAGTTTCCGGGTCCTGTTCCTCTTCCGGCATACTCTCCGAAGAAGGCCGCATGCCGGCCTCCCTTCTCCCCGCTTCTTTTCGGAAATCCCTGATTTCATCAAACGCCCGCATACTCAGCGGGCGCTCGACATCACTCATGGAAGCGATTACTCTTCCATCATCATCTAATTGATCTTTCTTCTTCATCCACTCACCTGGGCTTTCCCGACCCGGACGCGTTCTTTTGCCCTTCATTTCCCATCATAGAGGTGACATACCACAAAATGTCCCTTTTCGACCTCCACCTGCTTCGGCGTCTCCGTCTTGCAGCGCTGCATGCAATGCGCGCAGCGCGTATGGAACTTGCAGCCTGCCGGCGGGTTGGCCGGCGAAGGAATCGTCCCTTCCAGCACGATCCGGTTCATCCGGGCGTGCGGGTCCGGGATCGGAATCGCCGAAAACAGCGCCTTGGTGTAGGGATGGAGCGGGTTCCGAAAGATATCCTTCTTCTCCCCATACTCCACAAGGCTGCCCAGATACATGACCCCCACTGTATCGGAGATATGCTCGACTACCGAGAGATCATGGGAAATGAAAAGATAGGTCAGCTTTCGCTCCTCCTGGAGCTTTTTCAACAGGTTGATGATCTGGGCCTGGATGGAGACGTCCAGCGCGGACACCGGCTCGTCGCAGACGACAAATTCCGGATTGAGCGCCAAAGCCCGGGCAATGCAGATCCTCTGCCGCTGCCCGCCGGAGAACTCATGGGGATAGCGGTCTTTATGGAAAGGCTGCAGTCCGCAGTCATCCATGACTTTGTCGAGATAGGCCTCATACTCCTCCCGGGAGACCAGCTTGTGCTCCTTAACCGCTTCCCCGATAATCTCGCCGACCGGAAGGCGGGGGGATAGGCTGGAAAAGGGATCCTGAAAGATGATCTGCATCCGGGTCCGGAGCTTCCGCATCTCCGCGGGAGACGCGTCATAGACTTCCTTCCCGTTAAAGAGCACCTGTCCATCTGTCTTCTCGCCGGAAAGACGGAGGATCGTCCGGCCGGTCGTGGTCTTGCCGCAGCCTGACTCGCCTACCAGCCCCATTGTCGTGCCGCGGCGGACGTTGAACGTAACCCCGTCCACAGCCTTCACCTGGCCGACCACCCGGCCCATCATACCTCCCTTGATCGGGAAGTACTTCTTCAGATTCTTCACCATCAGAATATACTGCGGGTCGACGCTCGCCGGTTCACAGCTCTTCACGTTCTCACTCTTTGCCATTCTCCCGGCCTCCCTTCATCTCCTCCGGATAATAGCGGCAGCAGGACACCTTGTGGGTCTTCGAAAGGGAGATCTCCTCGGGATAAGCCCCCTCGCAGCTGCCTGTACACTTATCGCAGCGGTCCTTAAAATAACAGTAATTCGGCATATTGATCGGGTTCGGAACCTTGCCCGGAATCGAATAGAGCTCTTTCACCTCGCGGCCCACCACCGGCTTCGAAGCCATAAGCCCGATCGTATAGGGATGGGCCGGATGGTAGAAGATCTCCTCCGCCGTCCCCTTCTCCACGATCCGGCCGGCATACATGACGACCACGTAATCCGCCATCTCCGCGATCACGCCCAGGTCGTGGGTGATCAGCATGATCGAAGAATTGATCCGATCCTTGAGCTGGCGGAGCAGGTCCAGAATCTGGGCCTGGATCGTCACGTCCAGCGCTGTCGTCGGCTCATCCGCGATGATCACCTTGGGGCTGCAGGCCAGGGCCATGGCGATCATGACGCGCTGGCGCATGCCTCCGGACAGCTCATGGGGAAACATCATATAGACCCCCTCGCTGTTGGCAATTCCAACCATCTCCAGCAGCTCAATCGTCCGCTTGCGGATATCCTCCTTGCTCTTGCCCTCGCCGTCGTGCAGTTCAATGACCTCATCCACCTGCTCCCCGATCCGGAAGACCGGGTTCAGGGAAGTCATCGGCTCCTGGAAGATCATGGAGACGTAATTCCCCCGGATGTGCTGCATGACCTCCTGAGGAGTATCCACCACATTGATGGCCTTATCCCCCAGATTCAGGCGGATTTCCCCCTCCACGGTCTGGCCCTGAGGCCTCTGGAGCAGCTGCATGAGCGAAAGCGACGTGACCGATTTGCCGCAGCCCGACTCGCCTACCACGCCTACGGTTTTGCCGATGGGTACGTCAAATGAAACCCCATCCACGCTCCGGACCGTCCCCGCATCCGTGAAAAACCAGGAATGGAGGTTGTCAAATTCCACCGCGTTCGCGGGATCGTGCATCTTCGTCAGGTATTCGGACTCAGGGACATTTTTCCTCTTGCGCCTCTTCTCCATCTCATTGGTTATCCTGCGGTTCTCCTTCGAGATCCTGCGGGATTCCCGGGCGGAAAGGTATCCGTTATCTTCTTTTTTCCTATTAAAGAACATTTCAAAACCTCCCTTAGCGCTTCATCTTCGGGTCAAAAGCATCCCGAAGCCCGTCGCCGACAAGATTGAAAGCCAGAACCGTGGACAGAAGACACAGGCCCGCAGGGATCCAGATAAACCAGTAGTTGGTCAGGACGAAAGTATTGTTGACATCGTTGATGATATTGCCCCAGGAAGCGAACGGGAACTTAACGCCCAGTCCGAGGAAGGACAGCGTCGCCTCCGTCAGGATGACGGAACCCAGGCTCATGGTCATGGTTACGATCAGCTGGGGCATGACGTTCGGAAGAAGGTGTCTGAAGATCCGCTTGGGCACCGAGATTCCGCATGCCTCCGTCGCCATCATGAATTCCTGCTCCCGGAGGGTCAGGATCTGGCCGCGGACCAGACGGGATATGCCCGGCCAGCCCAGAAAGCCCAGAATCAGCATGAGGTAGATCATCCGAACCTGGGGATCCACCCGCATCATGTCCATGGCCGCCCCGAGAATGATGATGATCGGCATCGAGGGGATACAATAGAAAATGTCGACGATCCGCATGATCAGCATATCCACCCAGCCTCCGAAGTAGCCGGAAACGCCGCCCAGCAGGACCCCCAGAGTGGTCTCAATAATGACGACGATGAAACCGATATATAGCGATACGCGGCCCCCGTACATGAGCCGGGTCAGCATATCCATACCGTTCTTGTCCGTTCCCAGCCAGTGCTCTTTGGAAGGCGCGGAGTAGGTATCGAAGACCCGGGTCTCCGTCTCCTGGCGGACATTCCAGTTTTTCATCGCGGCGTTGAAGACGACCGTGTAGACGGAAACACTCCCATCCGCCTCGGTGAAGGAGAAAGAATCCTCCCCGTTCTGAATTGATTCGATCAGTTCCTCCTTGAACTGCCGGGTCAGATGGACGTCGGACATAATCGGCTGGACGATGTAGCGGCTCGCGTAAGCCACCTCTTCCTTTCCCAGAAGGACGCCCCCGTCCTCATCCACGGTGTAATCGCCCCCTTCGTAAGTGAAGCTTCCGCCGCCCTCCGCCAGAGAAGACAGGATGAGATACTGGAGTTCAAATGGGAGCTTTACCCCCTGGACAGAACTCGAAACCACATCGCAGGAGGCAAAGGCGATCAGCTCCCCCCCGGAATAGATTCCGTATAAGACATCCGAAAGTTTATCCAGCCGGTAGGAAGTCCCCCTGAATTCAAAGGCGTCTTTCTTCTGGATCGTGGCCAGTACGAACTGGGCCTGCTCGACGGAACCGAACGACGCGCCTTCTTTCACGACATATCGAAAATCCGTATTCTCGGTAACCCCGGCAAAGTCCTGGTTCTGCAGTTCCGTCCGATAGAAGACCTGATCCTGCCGGTAAGGCGAGATCAAACCTCCGATATAGGAAAACGCAAACATCAGGATAAGGATCACAAGTCCCGTAACCGCAACCCGGTTCCTGATAAAGCGCTTGATAACCAGCGCGGAGGGAGACAGGGTCTTCACCCGGCGGTCGTCATTCAAAGAGTACTCCGGCTTCCCATTTTCGGCAGCTGCGCCATTTGCGGATGCCCCTTCATTCCCGGCCATGCTGCCGGTTTTCTGAACGCTTCCGTCCCCGGAAAGCCCGTCCTGCCTGGAAGGCGTCTTCTTTTCATTTTCAAAAGCCATACTATCCCTCCTCTCCTACGAAATGCGGACGCGGGGATCGACCACCGCGTACAGGATGTCCGAGATCAGGTTTCCGGTCAGGGTCAAGATCGCCAGGAAGACCAGGTAGAACATGGAGAAGGGGATATCCCCTCCGACCATGGCGTTATAGGAGGTATAGCCGATCCCCGGAATCATGTAGAGGGTCTCCGTAATCAGGGCGCCCGAAAAGAGGCCCGGCAGGGAGCCGCCTACGATCGTGACCAGCGGGATCAGGGTGTTGCGGAAGGCGTGATGATAAATGACCTTCTTCTCGGACAGGCCCTTGGCCCGGGCCGTCCGGATGTAATCCGCGTTCAGGACCTCCAGCATATTGGTCCGGGTGTAGCGCATGAGGGAGCCGATGCTGATGACCACAAGCGTGAGGATCGGCAGGAAAAGGTGCTTCCCCATATCCAGAATCTGCCCGGTCCTCGACAGGTAATTGTAATTCCTCCCGACCAGGCCGTAGAGGTCGAACCAGCCCAGCTTGACGGAGAAAAGCAGCTTCAGGAGCGAGGCGAAAAAGAAAGTCGGCAGCGAGATCCCGGCCAGGGCTATGATCGTGATGGCGTAGTCCGTCCGGCTGTACTGCCGGGTCGCCGCGATAATGCCCAGGGGGATCGCGATGATCAGCTCGAAAAAGAGTGAAACCGCTCCCATGAAAAATGAAACCCAGATAACGCTCTTAAACTTCTCGACAACCGGAACGGTATAGTACCAGCTGTCTCCGAATTGTCCCCGGATTGCCTTGCCGCACCAGCCGATAAAGCCCGGAATGATCCCCTTGTCAAGCTCATAGGACGCGTTGAGATCCTCCAGCCACTCCTGGTAGCTCTTGGAGCCGGGCTGCTGGGACTTCTGGCGGGCTATTGTCTCGACATAGGAATTGGGGAGACAGCGCATGAGAACGTAAATAATAAATGCTACGAAGACCAGGATGACCATGGAGATCAGAACCCGCTTCAGGATATATTTTTTCAAAATCCTCTCCTCTCTTATGCTGCGTATTTCAAGTCCCGCCCCGCAGGGGACGGGAACCCGGATTTACGGCGTTTTGCGCGGCGGAGTATCCGGCGAATCAAAAAGGCCGCCCCTCCGGTCAACCGGCCAAAAGGGCGGCCCATACGCATGCTGTCAAGTCATCAGTTCAGTTCAACATTCTCAATCTCGCTCATCCAGCCGTAGAAGGTCGTGATATCCGGGGTAACGGTATCGATATTG
>JAILID010000124.1 GCA_024695465.1 Lachnospiraceae bacterium
CACCCGCAAATTGATACGAGTGGGCAATTTCCTCCGGCAGAAGATCTTCCGGTTTTTCCCATTTATAGAGCAGGCAGCGTAAGAAGCAGCGCCCCGATGAAGATAGCCGCCAGAAAACCCATAATAATGATCTGAAAAGACGACCACTTTTTGCCGAAAATCCGTCCGCTCATAAAAACCTCCCGTTTCCTTACTGCGTCCCCATCATAACTTGCTGGCCGCAAAGACGGTGTTAAGGCTTTCGAATATCGCATTAAGATAAAATAAGGACTGCGCGAAAACCCATCCGGGCTTAACGCGCAGTCCCTTTCTTATTTCCCGTATTACAAATCCTCTCTGCCCCAGTCCCAGTCGAGCCGCTCAATATCCTCCCATCTCCGGAAGCCGCCCGGCAGGAAGATACCCGCTCAGTCCCGGTAATACTCCGCGTACCACTCCGCAAAAGCCCTGAGGCCCTCACGGATCCCGATCTTCGGGGTGAAACCGTAATCCTGCTCCAGGGCCGCCGCATCCGCATAGGTCAGCGGCACATCCCCGGCCTGCATCCCGACCAGCTCCCGGTGCCCCTCGAAATCATAATCAGCCGGCAGGACATTTGCCCGGACCAGCTCCTCCTGCAGGGTGCCGATGTAATCCAGCAGGTTCTCCGGCTGTCCGCCGCCTATATTGTAGACCGCATAAGGCGGAAGCGGCAGGCCGTCCTCCCCCTTCCTCTTCTCCGGCGCTCCCCGCATGACCCGGTACACGCCCTCCACGATATCGTCGATATAGGTGAAATCCCGGCGCATATCCCCGTAGTTGAAGATCCGGATCGTCTGCCCGGCCGCCAGTTTTTGGGTCGCGCTGTAATAGAACATATCGGGCCTCCCGGCCGGTCCGTACACCGTAAAGAAACGAAGGCCGGTAGACGGAATGTTGTAGAGCTTGGAATAGGCGTGGGCCAGCAGCTCGTTGCTCTTCTTGGTCGCCGCATACAAAGAGACCGGATTGTCCACCTTGTCCTCTGTGGAGAAAGGAACCTTCTTGTTGCCGCCGTAGACGGACGAACTCGAAGCGTAGACCAGATGCTCCACCGGATTATGACGGCAGGCCTCCAGCAGGTTGTAGAAACCGATGATATTGGACTCCATATACACATCCGGATGGTCGATCGAATAGCGGACCCCCGCCTGCGCCGCCAGGTTGACGACCAGATCAAAGTGATAGCTCCCGAAAAGCTCATCCACCAGGGCCTTATCGGCGATCGAACCCTTCACAAACACATGCTTAACCGGAGAGCCTTCCGCCGCTTTTTCCACGAGGCCCAGACGATACTCCTTAAGCTTCGGGTCGTAATAATCATTCAGGTTGTCCAGGCTGACCAGGGTCCCGCTCTTCATTTCCCGAAGAAGACGGAGCACCAGATTCGCTCCGATAAAACCCGGGGAGCCCGTCACCAGGATCGTTTTTCCATTCAGGTCAATTGCTGTTTTTGCCATTTCCCTTCACACCTCTTTCTGTGAAATCCCCCGGCGTCAGTCTCTTCTGAACAGGTCGCGGGTGTAAACCTTTTCTTCCACATCATCCAGCACGCTGTCATAGCGGTTGGCAATGATGCAGCCGCACATCTTCTTGAACTTCTTCAGATTATTGACCACCAGCGATCCAAAGAAAGTGCTCCCGTCTTCCAGAGTGGGCTCATAGATCACAACCCTCGCGCCTTTCGCCTTGATCCGCTTCATAACGCCCTGGATCGAAGACTGGCGGAAATTATCGGAATTGGCCTTCATCGTCAGGCGGTAGACGCCGACCACGGTCTCCTTCTGCTTTTGCTCGCGGCTCGCGTCATACCTGGAAGACGCGGTATAGGTGCCGGCAATCTCCAGGACGCGGTCCGCAATGAAATCTTTCCGGGTCCGATTGGACTGCACGATAGCTTCAATCAGGTTCTCCGGCACATCCCGGTAGTTTGCCAGAAGCTGCTTCGTATCCTTAGGCAGGCAGTAGCCGCCGTAGCCGAAGGAAGGATTGTTGTAATAGTCGCCGACACGGGGATCAAGGCAGACGCCCTTAATAATGGAAGCCGTATTCAGGTTCTTGACCTCCGCGTAGGTATCCAGCTCGTTGAAATAGGACACGCGGAGGGCCAGATAGGTATTGACAAAAAGTTTCGTAGCCTCCGCCTCCGTGGTCTCCATGAAGAGCACGGGAATGTTCGTCTTGATCGCCCCCTGCTTAAGGAGAGCCGCGAAGCTTTGCGCCGCTTCCTCATTTGCCTCATCCGCGCCGACAATAATGCGGCTGGGATAGAGATTGTCATAAAGCGCCTTCGATTCCCTCAAAAACTCCGGACTGAAGATGATATTCTCCATCCCCATCTTCTTCCGGACATACTTCGTATATCCGACAGGAACGGTCGACTTGATGACCACCGTCGGCTTCTTCCCGGAATCCGCAGTTGACTCTTTTACCAGGGCAAGGACGGATTCCACCGCCGAACAGTCAAAAAAGTTCGTCTTCGGATCGTAATTCGTCGGCGCGGCCACAATGATAAAATCGGCGTTGGCGTAAGCCTCCCTGCCATCCAAAACGGCAGTCAGCGAAAGACCGCGCTCTTCATGCTCCGCAAGGTAGCTTTCTATGTAATCGTCCTGGATCGGACTGATCCACTGATTCAGCTTTTCAACCTTCTCCGGAACGATATCCACCGCCGTCACATCGTTGTGCTGGGATAAAAGAACCGCAAGGGAGAGACCGACGTAACCGGTACCGGCCACTGCGATCTTTTTGCGATCCAGAGCA
>JAILID010000174.1 GCA_024695465.1 Lachnospiraceae bacterium
AGGTGAGCGTCCGGCACTTCCGGAAGGCGTGGAAGCCCCGGCAGAAGGCGAGATGCCTGCGCTTCCGGAAGGCGTGGAAGCCCCGGCGGAAGGTGAGATGCCTGCGCTCCCGGAAGGCGTGGAAGCCCCGGCGGAAGGTGAGCGTCCGGCACTTCCGGAAGGCGTGGAAGCCCCGGCAGAAGGCGAGAGGCCTGCGCTTCCGGAAGGCGTGGAAGCCCCGGCGGAAGGTGAGATGCCTGCGCTTCCGGATGGGATGACGGCGCCCTCTCAAGGACAGATGCCTGCGTTTTCAAACGGAATGGGAACACCGGGAAATCATTAAGAAATAGTCGAGAAGAGTACTGCGCCGGGCGGCTATAGGCCCGGCGCTTTGCGCGTTGCCAAGTGTACATGCGTCCTGGCCTGCCGCGAAGTTATGATATTGCCCGCCGGATTGCTTCGCGCTCCCGCGCCGCTGCAAAAATTCGCAATCCGGGCTGTCGCCCTACTTGCTCATTTTTGTTAGGTTGTCAAGCGTATATGCGTCCTGGCAGGCTAGCCTGCCAGGACGCATATACGCTGACAACCATTGTCATAAAAAAACGGACAGCCGCATAGCAGCTGTCCGATCTTTATGTTTGTTTTCAACCCTGAGAAATAGCTTCCGTCGGGCAAACACTTGCGCAGGTTCCGCAATCAACGCAGGCATCTGCATCGATCTCATAATGCTCGTCACCCTGGGAAATAGCACCGACCGGGCATTCGCTCTCGCAAGTTCCGCAGCTTACACATTCATCAGAAATAACATATGCCATAATAGTAACCTCCTTTTATGATAAACAAATGTTTATTCATCCTTACATGAATATTGTATCCCCTGAAAGTCTTGTTAGCCAATACAAATTTATTGAGGGAATGTGTAAAATAAGGTGCATTTGGTTAGATATGTCTAATTGGTTGGCTGCGTGAATACATGAATGGCAGAAAAATGCCCTGGCAGATGCCGCTGGGCTGATAATCTTTATCCGCAGCTTATTTGCTGAAAGGGCTGCGGGAAGGTTTGCTTTACCTTTTGTTCGAGATGTGGTATGATTTCGATGAAACCGGAAATTCAAAGATATCAAAGTTTTATAAAGTTAAGAAAAGCCGAAAGGGCTGTTGGTGAAAGATGAAGATAGAAAAGATAAATGATGATCAGATTCGCTGTACCCTGACGATGGAGGATTTGGCGGAACGCGAAATTCGAATTCATGAACTGGCTTATGGGACGGAGAAAGCCCGGAATTTGTTCCGGGATATGATTGAGGAAGCTTATCGACAGTTTGGGTTTACTGTAGATAATGTCCCGATTATGATCGAAGCGGTTCCTTTCTCGAACGAAGGCCTGGTTCTGGTTATTACGAAGGTCGAAAATCCGGAAGAACTGGATACCAGATATTCGAAATTTACGGAGATTTCCGGAGGAAATGCTGACCGTTTTTCAGATGTGACAGGAGCAGATGACGTTATTGATCTGATCCACCGCCTGTATGAGGCCAGAAAAAAAGCTTCGGGATCGTCCCGCCGCGCGGTAAAAGAGAGCACGGATGAACTGAAGGAAGAAAAGAGGGAAGAAAAGAAGGAAGAAAAGGAGGAAAAATCAGTTGACCTGGTCAAGATGTTTTCTTTTAAAGGGATTGACGAGGTCATAAGGGCTGCGGCATCCGTCGCCGGAATTTTCAGGGGGGAAAGTTCGTTGTACCGCCTGCGAAAAAACGGGGAATACCTTCTGATCGTTCATAAGGGGGAGAGTACGCCGGAGGATTACAACAGGGTATGCAATATTCTCTCGGAATATGGGCAGACCCGAAAGCATACGGCGGCGTTCGAAGCTCATCTGGCGGAACAGGAGGAGCCGGTCCTCGAGGAAACGGCGATTTCAAAGCTGAATAGTCTTTTATAAGAGACAATGTTCATTTTTTGTGATAAAAAAGAAATGCGTTCTGACATTATTGCAACGAAAATGAGGATTTTTAAGCACTATACGAACTTCTTGGGACAAATCCGTTGACGGAGGATTCGAAAAAAGAGATAATTACGGCGAAGAAGCTTCTTACGGACGTTGTATTGTTCCGTTACCCGTTTATATAGTGTCCTTTGTCGAAACTCTCATAACAAAAGGACCGATTGAATCCTTAAAAGTGAGACGGAAGGGGGAATGCCTGATTTCGTAAAATCGTTGCAAATTAACATTGGTGCTTAGTGTCTGCAAAAGGTTCACGCAAGTACCCGATGGAGAAGAAGAACATTGTCTTAAAAAAATAGGAAAAAATATTCGGCTGTGGACGGCAGTGCATGGCCGGGTAGAATAAGGTATTTCTGTTTATATTCTACAGACATGGCATGCCCGCCTTTGGCGGCGCATGCCTTTTTTTGCGATGCTGCCGCAGCGGCTTTTCATTTTCTCGGCTTATAGGGCACGCCTGAAGCCCCGGCATGGCATATCCGGCGCCGCGCCGCTATGTTATTGCCTGCCGGACGCTTGCCGCTCACGCAATCCTTAATAAAAAACTCATGAAGGATTCTTTACGAAATGAAAGATTAATGATACAATAGCAGCAAGATTATAATAAGGAACCTGTATGAAGAAAAAAAAGTCACCGGTGCTGTCCGTGCTCATGGCAGCCGCTGTTGTGGGGATTCTGGGATTGATCTGGTTTGCGGCAGATCATTACAGACCGACAAAAGAAAGAATGGATCCAAATACATATTTTGGTATAGAAAGCGAGAACGCGGCGGCCCTGATTACGGACAATGGCGTTTCGGAGCTTTCGGGAATGAAGATCGGGGAAAAACTATATCTTCCGGCTTCAGTTGTGGGCAGGGACATATGTCCTGCTATATTTTTTGACGAGGCGGAAGATAAGCTGATTGTAACGACTCCTGAAGCCCTGGAGACCTACGATGCATCCAGGAAAGACATTGTTCATCGGGATGGCGGAGAGGTCTATATCGCGCTTGAATTTGTTCAGAAGTACGCGGAAGCGGAATGGTCTGTTTGGGGAAATCCGGACCGCGTTCTGGTGCGCACTGATTTTTCCTATATGGCGGTAAATGCGGCGTATGACGCTCCGATCCGCTATCGGGCCGGGATCAAAAGTCCGGTTATCAGCGACGTCTGTACCGGACAGATGCTCCAGAATCTGGAGCTTGGAATTGATGGGTCGCGCCTTCTGAAGAAGATAGACGGCTGGACCTATGTGAGAACCTCCAACGGATATTCGGGCTATATAGAAGACCGCTTCCTGGACGGAGAGAACTATCCCGTTGAAGAGACGCACGAGCAGGTGTCAAAGCCATATGAACATAGGCTCATCGAAGGCGGCGTGAACCTGATTTTTCATCAGACCGGAAACGAAGCGTCCAATAAGGCGCTGGGAAAATCGATCTCGGGTATGACGGGAATGAACGTGATTGCTCCGACCTGGATTTTTCTGGATGATGCGGATGGAAGCATGAGTTCGATCGCATCCGCCGATTATGTGAAAACGGCTCATGAAGCGGGGCTGTTTGTCTGGGCGGTCGCCAATGATTTTGACGGAGAGGTTAATTCTTCCGATATAACGGCAGAAATGCTCTCGTCGGGCAGCGCGCGGACAGCCGCCATTGAACGGATCACAGACGAGCTTCTCCGCGTCGGCGCGGACGGTATCTGTCTGGATTTCGAGAAGATCACTTCTTCCTCGGCAGTCTGCTATCTTGAGTTTATCAGAGAGCTTTCTGTTGAGACCCAGAAAAACGGACTTGTGCTTTCCATATGCAACTTCGTTCCGACTTATACCGCTTACTATAACCGGAAGGAGCAGGCCCGGGTAGCGGACTACATTATCTGCATGTGTTACGACGAGCATACCAGCGGATCCGAGACGGCGGGATCGGTTGCGTCCCTTCCTTTTGTGAGACAGGGGATCCGGGATACGCTGAAGGAAGTTCCTGCGGAACAGGTTATCGCGGCGATCCCGTTTTTTACAAGGCTTTGGACAACCTCAGATACCGGGGGACTGAAATCCCGGGCGATGAGTATGAACGAAGCGTCCGCTTTTGTGCTGGAAAACGCTATGAATAAGGTTTGGGATGAAGAGACCGGACAATGGTACGCCAGCGGGAAGGGAATTGAAGGGACTTTTGAAATATGGCTGGAGGATATGGATTCCCTGAATGAAAAATTGCGGGTTGTGTCCGAAGAAAAGATTGCCGGAGCGGCGGCGTGGAAGCTGGGCCTGCAGTCGGAATCTGTATGGACGCTCTTTGAAGGGAAAAACTTTTATCAGAAGATTTCCGTGAGCGGGAACGCTCCGGGATAAAATTTCAGTCAGATGTACGTATTGTCAGGACGGAAAGGCCGGACGAAGACATACAAAAGCAGCTGTTCATCACTCTGCGGAAACGGGAAGGCGGACGGTTGTTATAGAATCATTTGCAACATTGAAAAGTGCAGTCAGGGAGGAGTTTTGCCATGTATGATGAGCAGAGTTTCAAAACATCTCGCAAAGGTTTTGAAAAAAGCGAGGTAATCAGTTATCTGGAGGAGAAGGATCAGGAGTATGCAGACCGTATCTCGCAGCTCGAACAGATTATCCGCGATAAGGATCATGAAATCGAGGAGCTGAACGCCCGAGTTTCCAGAAGAAATTCAAAAATTGATGATCTGGAAAATGAGATCGAAAAAAAATACAGAAAGTATGTTGAGAAGTACGAGCAGATCGGAGAGCTCGTTTACGATTCCCGGGTAAGGGCGGATGAGATTCTCGCCAAGGCAAACGCCGAGGCTGAGGCCCGTCTGGTTGAAAGCCGAAAGCTGGTTACGGACGCGGAAGAGGAAGCGGCTGCGAAGGAAGAGGAAACCAAACGCATGATTGCCGCTTCCGAGGATGAGATTGCTAAAAATGAAGAGAAGAGCCGCCGTATCATAGCGGCCGGACAGGAAGAAAGCCGCAGAATTATCGCTCATGCCAAGGAGGAGGCAGAAAGTATCGTCCTTTCCGGACGCAAGCAGTATGCCGGCATCCTTAAGGACGCTGATTCTGAGGCAAGACGTGTCCGCAACGTGGCGGATTCCGATGTTCGATCGGCGCTGGCTGACGGACAGGGACGTTATGATGAAATGAAGAGCGAGATCAGCAAACTGGCCGATCTGATCAAGATGGTTGAGAAACGTTTTTCCGCATCCTGCCAGGGAACGCTCAATCTTTTTGCGGAAATGCCGGATTACATAAACAGCGAAGTTATGCCTGTTGAGAAGCCGGCATTTACGGAACCGAAAAAACTTGCTGAACCGGTCATGCCTCTTGCCGAAGAAGATGAAGATTATGACGAGGATCTGGAAGAGTCCGCGTTTGAGGATTCCCCGCTCGTCTCGGCGACGATGACCTTCGACGACGCGTTCCAGGCCCAGCTTCCCCCGCTGCCGGAAGAGACAAAAGAAGCGGAGACGACCAGGGACCAGAAGATGGCCGCTTTTGAGTCCCAGCTGGCCAAAGCATCTTACGGTGAGGACGGCCAGTTCCGCCTTCCCGGTGAAGAGCAGGCAAAACGCTGACCGCTGTCGGACGCATGGATTGGCAACACGGGCATTGCCCATTTTAAAATGATAGTTTGATTATATGTGAGGAGGCAATTATGGGAAAGACAGTTATTATGGATCATCCGCTTATCCAGCACAAGATTGGGATTCTCAGAAGCGTGAATACCGGAACCAGAGACTTCCGGACTCTGGTCAGCGAGATTGCGACTTTGGAATGTTACGAGGCGACGCGGGATCTCGCGTTGGAAGAGTATCCCGTTGTCACCCCGATGGGCGAGACGATTGGAAAGCGTCTGACCGGTAAGAAACTGGCGATTATTCCGATCCTGCGGGCAGGACTTGGAATGGTAACCGGAATGGAAACGCTGCTTCCGGCGGCCAAAGTAGGCCATATCGGTCTTTATCGCGACCCGGAAACGCTTGCCCCTGTTGAATACTATTGCAAGCTTCCTGCGGATATCGGTGACAGAGATGTATTTGTAGTCGATCCCATGCTGGCGACCGGCGGAAGCGCGGTGGACGCGATCTCTCAGCTCAAGGAGCACGGCTGCAAGAATATTCGCTTCCTGTGCATTATTGCCGCACCGGAAGGTTTGGCGGTCCTCAAGGAGAAGCATCCGGACGTAGATATTTATGTCGGCGCTCTGGATGACCATCTGAACGAGATCGGCTATATCGTACCTGGGCTTGGAGACGCGGGCGACAGGATTTTCGGCACCAAATAATACGGGCTCCGGAGAGGAGGCGCCTATGACTGCCAAAAGGAAAGATTATCTTACCTGGGATGAATATTTTATGGGAGTCGCTTTTTTAAGCGGCATGCGGTCTAAAGATCCCAACTCGCAGGTGGGTTCCTGCATTGTGAGCCAGGACAATAAAATTCTTTCGATGGGCTATAACGGTTTTCCGAAGGGCTGCTCGGACGACGAGTTTCCCTGGGCCCGTGAAGGGGAGGATTCTCTGGATACGAAATACATATATGTCACCCACAGCGAGCTGAACGCGATCCTGAATTACCGGGGCGGGAGCCTTGAAGGGGCGAAATTGTATGTTTCCCTGTTTCCTTGTAATGAATGCGCGAAAGCAATCATTCAGGCGGGGATCCGGACAGTGATTTATGACAGCGATAAATATGCGGATACCCCTTCGGTCCGGGCGTCCAAGAAGATGTTTGACGCAGCGGGGGTCCGCTACTATAAATACATCCATTCAGGCAGAAAGATGACCGTCTTATTATAGAATGAAAAGAGGATTTTAGTGTATGGCACAGGAAAAAAAGCTGGTTGAATCTATTACGTCCCGCGACGAAGACTTTGCTCAATGGTATACGGACGTAGTCAAGAAAGCGGAGCTGACGGGCTACACTTCGGTCAAGGGCTGCATGGTGTTTAAGCCGGCAGGTTACGCGATATGGGAGAATATTCGAAATGAGCTGGATCGACGTTTTAAGGAGACCGGAGTTGAGAACGTTTATCTCCCGATGTTCATCCCGGAAAGTCTCCTGAATAAAGAGAAGGATCATGTGGAGGGCTTTGCCCCCGAAGTGGCCTGGGTCACCCATGGCGGACTTGCCGAGCTTCAGGAGCGTATGTGCGTGCGCCCTACATCGGAGACGCTTTTCTGCGATCTCTATCAGAAGGATATCCATTCCTATCGGGATCTGCCCAAAATCTACAACCAGTGGTGTTCCGTTGTGCGTTGGGAGAAGACGACCCGTCCCTTCCTCCGGTCAAGAGAATTCCTTTGGCAGGAAGGACATACAGCCCATGCGTCGGCTGAGGAGGCTGAGGCTCGTACCGAGCAGATGCTTCATCTGTATGCGGATTTCCTGGAGGACTTCCTGGCTATACCGGTTATCCGGGGCCGGAAAACGGAAAAAGAAAAATTTGCGGGGGCGGAAGCTACTTATACGATAGAGTCTCTGATGCATGACGGGAAAGCTCTTCAGTCCGGCACAAGCCATAATTTCGGAGACGGCTTTGCCAGAGCTTTCGGGATACAGTTCGCGGATAAAGACAATCAGCTCAAATATGTACACCAGACCTCCTGGGGGATGACGACCCGCCTGATCGGAGCCATCATCATGGTACACGGAGATGATTCCGGCCTGGTTCTTCCGCCCAAGGTCGCTCCGACTCAATGCGTTGTGATTCCGATCCGCCAGAAGGCTGAAGGGGTCATGGAGAAATCCGAAGAAATCAATACCGCGCTTTTGGCTGCCGGGATCCGCTCGAAAGTCGACGCCTCGGATCGCAGCCCCGGATGGAAATTCGCGGATCAGGAGATGCGGGGTTTTCCGATGCGCATAGAGATCGGTCCGAAGGATGTCGAACGGGGCGAATGCGTGCTAGTCCGCCGCGATACCCGGGAAAAGATACAGATACGGATCGAAGACGCGGCTGAGGGAGCGCAAAAGCTGTTGGAAAAGATTCAGAAAGATATGTTTGAACGCGCACTGGCTTTCCGGGAGGCTCACACCTATACTGCCGAGGACTACGATTCCTTCAGGGACATCGCGGATCATAAGCCGGGATTCATCCGGGCTTTCTGGTGCGGCGACGAGGCCTGCGAGGATCAGATCAAGGCGGATACTACCGCAACTTCCCGCTGCATGGCCTTCGGGGACGATGAGGCTCCGGAAGGCTCCCGCTGCGTCTGCTGCGGCAAGCCGGCGAAAAAGCTTGTGTACTGGGGAAAAGCGTATTGATGGCGGAGGTGAAACTTTGAATCTCCGGCTTCCAGCAGAAGTGAATTATGTCCTGGATACCCTGTCGGCCCGCGGCTACGAGGCGTTTATTGTCGGTGGATGCGTCCGGGACGCTGTTCTCGCCCGCACGCCGAATGATTGGGACATCACGACTTCGGCCAGGCCGGAAGAGGTAAAAGCCTTATTTCGGCGAACCGTGGATACAGGCATCGCGCACGGAACCGTAACGGTCCTGGTTCATGACAGTCAATATGAGGTGACGACTTACCGGATAGACGGGGTTTACAAGGACGGAAGGCACCCCTCCTCCGTCGAATTTACGCCGAATCTGAAGGACGACCTTATGCGGCGGGATTTTACCGTCAACGCAATGGCCTACAATAAGGCAAGCGGCCTTGTCGATCTCTACGGCGGGATGGAAGATCTTCAGAAGAGAAGGATTCGCTGCGTGGGTGATCCGGACGCGCGTTTTGAGGAGGACGCTTTGCGGGTGCTCAGAGCGGTGCGGTTTTCTGCCCAGCTGGGGTTTTCGATTGAAAATGAAACCCTGGGCGCTCTGAAAAGACATGCGGAAAATCTCAAAAAAATCAGCGCGGAGCGTATCTGCTCAGAGCTGGTCAAGCTCCTTGTTTCTCCACACCCGGAGGCTTTCCGTCTTCTTTACGAGACCGGCGTTACAAAGGTGATCATGCCGGAGTTTGATCCGCTGATGGAAACGCCTCAGAATACGCCTTTTCATCGATATAATGTCGGGGAACATACGCTGGCGGCGCTTATGGCTGTTGAGGCGGACAGGATCCTCCGGCTTACCATGCTCTTTCATGATTTCGGAAAACCGGCGGTGCGCTTTACGGACAGCTTCGGCAGAGATCATTTTAACGGACATGCCAAAGTGAGCGCGGAGCAGGCTGCGGTGATCATGAAACGTCTAAAACTGGATAATGATACGATCGGAAAGGTGACCAGGCTGGTGACCTGGCATGATTTAAGGCCGGCTCCCCAGCCCCGGGAGGTGCGGAGAGCGGTTCATACCGTGGGTGAAGATCTCTTTATAGACTATCTCAAGGTTCAGTGGGCGGATACCTGCGGAAAGAGCCGTTATAAGCAGGAGGAGGCTTTTGAGCGGATCCGGGAGGTGGCAGAAATATATGAGGAGATTCTGAAGAAAAAAGAGTGTCTGAGTCTTAAGGAGCTGGCCATCAACGGACGGGATTTGACCGCGATGGGGATCAGCGGGCCTGAGGTGGGGGACATTCTGAATGCGGCGCTTCTTAAGGTTATCGACGATCCGGTACGGAACAGCCGGGAGGAGCTGCTTGCCTTTGCGGAAAAACAGCACCAGAAAGGGTTTTTGAACAAGAAAGTATCTTTTTCTTGACAAGAGACGGGAAAGGATATATAAATAGATAGACTGTTAAGGGCATTTGTTTGATAGTAAGGAGGTTTTTATGAATAAGACAGAATTGGTGGCAGCAATCGCTAATGCAACCGGAATTGAAAGGGACGACGTTGATAAAGTGGTCAAGGCATTTGTTGAGGTTGTATCGGATGAGCTTGCCGGCGACGGCAAGGTACAGCTGATTGGCTTCGGAACCTTCGAAACGGCCAAGAGGGCTGCTCATGAGGGACGCAATCCGCAGACTGGTGAGACGGTTATGGTTGCCGCATCGAAAGCTCCCAAATTCAAGGCTGGCAAAAGCTTGAAGGATCGCGTAAACGGCAAGAAGGATTGAGTAGTCTATTGATACTCACTATGTTTGGATTCTGCGGCTGCTTCGATAGAAGCGGCCGTTTTGTTTTAGGAGGAAAAGATGAGGCTTGACAAATATTTGAAAGTATCCCGGCTGATCAAGAGACGGGTGGTCGCCAACGAGGCCTGTGATGCGGGGCGGGTGACGGTAAACGGAAAAATTGCCAGAGCATCCCTGGAGGTAAAGGCCGGAGATGTAATTGAGATCCGTTTTGGAGAAAAGACGGTGAAAGTCGAGGTTACCGCGGTTATGGATACGACAAAGAAGGAAAATGCGGCCGAGATGTATCGCTGCCTGTGAGGCTTCTATGTCAGGGAAAGATGGAAAGAGGACGGTAAAAGCCAAAGGAACGGGGATGGTCGTCTTGCTTCTGGCCGTGCTTATTGCGGCGGCCCTTCTTTTCAGCGGCCTCCATACAAGGGAAAGGATCCTTCAGAACGAGAGGGTGATTGAGAGTCTTGAGGAGCAATTGAAGGAAGAGCAGGCGAGGGCGGAGAGCCTTGCGTCCGTACAGGGCAGGGTCCCGGAGCTTAAGGAGGAGGTCGGCAGCGGCTGACGCCGCGGCAGGGGAAGCTGCTGTCCGTGTCTGCGGCGGGAAGCATGCGCGGCGGCTATGACGCTGCAAGCCGCCTGACTTTGAATGAACTGTCGGAGGAAGGAATTGGAGAGGAAGGTCAGGAATTTTATCGAAGAGAATCATCTGATCGAGAGCGGAGATCGGATCGTTGCCGGCGTATCGGGCGGTGCGGATTCGACCGCTCTTTTTTATATTCTGCTGGCGCTTAGGGAGGAGCTGGGGTTTTCATTTTCAGTCATCCATATTAATCACGGCATAAGGGGGGATGAGGCGAGGAGAGATGAGCTGTTCGTATCGGAACTGGCTGCCCGGCACGGAATACCCGTGAGGACGGCGGCGCTCGACGTTCCCGGAGAAGCCCGGCGGCGGAAGATCGGCCTGGAGGAAGCGGGGCGGATCTTGAGACGGCAGGAATATGAGAAGGAGCTCATCCGAAGCGGGGCTGATAAAATAGCCCTGGCCCATCATGAAGACGATCTTTCGGAGACTATGCTGATGAACCTCGCAAGGGGAACGGGACTTGCCGGACTTGCGGGGATCAGGCCGCAGAACGGAAAAGTGATCAGACCGCTTTTGTGCGCGGGAAGAAAAGAGATAGAGGCCTATCTGGCCCGGATCGGCGCGGCCTATGTGACCGATTCGACCAACGCCGAAGTAAGCTATACCCGGAATCGGGTCCGCAATATCCTGATTCCGAGCCTTGAGGAGCACGTGAATAAAGGGGCCGGGAGGCATCTGGCGGAGGCGGCCCGGGAAGCCGGCCAGGCCTACGATATTCTGAACGCCCAGGCGCTGGGCCTGGTAAGAAAGCTTGGAAAGATTGAGACTCTTGCTGATGGGAGAAAGGAGGCCTTTCTTCCCGCGGCGCTTTTTGAAGGCCTGCCCGAGCTTCTCGGCTCTTACTGCATCCGGGCGGCTTATTATGAGACTGCGGAATCCCTGAAGGATCTGTCGAGAATCCATATCCGTAAGACCCTGTCGCTTCTTACTGCCGGGACGGGAAAGGAGATATCTCTTCCCGGAGGGCTGACGGCATCACGGCGGCAGGAAGGGCTCCGAATCGGTCCCCCGATGAAAGAGACCGCTTCTTACGAGGAGTATTCGCTGCCGGTTCCGGGCGAGCTTTCCTGCCTGGGCTGGACCTTCCGGGCGGAATTTGTTGAAAAGACAGGGGAGATGTTCCGAGAAAAGCAGTGTACGAAATGGATTGATTATGGTAAAATAAAAGGCAGCTTAACAGTACGCTGCCGCAGAACGGGGGATTATATCGTCATCCATCCGGATGGAAGAAGAAAGTCGATTTCCGATCTTATGACAGACCGGAAGGTTCCGGGGGAAATGAGGAAGCAGCTTCCGCTGCTGGCTGTCGGACAGGAGATTCTCCTGGTTCCGGGAATCCGAAGCGGAGAGTCCGCGCGGGTGGATGGAACGACGGAGAAAATACTGCTGGTCAGAGCGCAAAAGGACGGAAAGGATGAAGAGCATGGAAGAGAAGATCAGGGTTATGATTACGGAAGAGGAGATCGAACGCAGAATCAGAGAGATTGGCGAGAAGATAAGCCTTGATTACGCGGGAAAGACGGTTCATATGGTGACCGTGCTGAAAGGAGGCGTTTACTTCATGACGGCGCTCTCAAAACGCGTATCGGAAGCGGTTCCGGTTGAACTGGATTTCATGTCGGTTTCCAGCTATGGGAATGACACCAGCTCTTCCGGGGTCGTCAAGATTGTCAAGGATCTGGATCAGCCGCTGGAGGGCAAGGACGTCCTTGTCATAGAGGACATTATTGATTCCGGGCGCACCCTTTATTATCTTCTGGATCTTTTGAAATCCCGTCACCCGGCTTCCCTGAAGCTCTGCACGCTTCTTGACAAGCCGGATCGCCGCGTAAAGGATGTCCGGGTGGATTATACGGGCTTTGAGATCGAGGACCGTTTTGTCGTGGGCTGCGGTATGGATTATCAGCAAAAATATCGGAATCTTCCCTATATTGGGGAAGTTGTGTTTGAAGAGGAAAGCAAATGAGAGGTTCATCCAGAGGAATATATATTTATCTGCTACTGCTGGCAGCTATGTTCAGCTTGTATTTTTATATCCAGGGAAATGCAGGTTCCAGGGAAACTTATACCTATAAAGAACTGGAAGCGGCCCTGGCCGACGGGGAGGTGACGGAACTGCTGATCCGCCCCAATTCGGGAGGCCTGTCCGGACAGCTGACGGTGACGCTGAAAAGCGGAAACGTTCACACCTTCTATGTGACCGATGTGAAGGAAGCAGATTCTCTGGCGAGATCGTACGATGGCGTTACGGTTGAGGTTGTCAATCCTCCCCAAAGCAGCGCTTTTATGACGACGATACTGCCGATTCTTCTGTCCGCCGCGATTATGATCTTCTTTTTCTTTATGATGACCCGGCAGATGGGCGGCGGAGCCGGTTCGCAGATGATGAACTTCGGCAAAAGCCGGGCAAGAATGACCAGCAGTCAGGAGCAGAAGATTACCTTCAAGGACGTCGCCGGACTTGTCGAAGAAAAACAGGATCTGGAGGAGATCGTAGACTTTCTTCGAAATCCCGGAACCTATACCAACGTAGGGGCCCGAATCCCCAAAGGCGTTATCCTTGTGGGATCCCCGGGCACCGGAAAGACTCTGATTGCCAAGGCTGTCGCAGGTGAAGCCGGGGTTCCGTTTTTTTCCATTTCGGGATCGGATTTTGTCGAGATGTTTGTCGGCGTGGGGGCTTCCCGGGTGAGGGATCTTTTTGAGGAAGCTAAGAGAAATGCGCCCTGTATTATCTTTATCGATGAGATCGATGCGGTAGCCAGAAGGAGAGGCGCGGGACTCGGAGGCGGACATGACGAGCGGGAGCAGACCTTAAATCAGCTGCTGGTGGAGATGGATGGTTTCGGCGTCAACGAGGGAATTATCGTTCTGGCGGCAACCAACCGGGTTGATATTCTGGATCCCGCTATTCTTCGGCCCGGAAGATTCGATCGGAAAGTTGCTGTCGGCATGCCGGACGTGCGGGGCCGTGAGGAGATCCTGAAAGTTCACGCCAGGAACAAGCCGCTGGGCGAAGATGTGGATTTGGATCAGATTGCCCAGACTACAGCCGGATTTTCCGGCGCGGATCTGGAAAATCTTCTGAATGAAGCGGCTATCTACGCCGCCCGGGCAGGGAGGGCTTATCTGGTTCAGGAAGATATCCGCCGGGCTTTTGTCAAGGTCGGCATAGGGGCGGAGAAGAAGAGCAAGATCATGTCCCAAAAAGACAAGGAGATTACGGCTTATCACGAGTCGGGCCACGCGATCCTCTTCCATGTCCTGCCCCATGTGGGACCGGTTTATTCTGTTTCCATCATTCCCACCGGAGCGGGAGCGGCTGGATACACCATGCCGCTGCCGGAAAAGGATGAGATCTTCAACACCAGAGGCCGCATGCTGGAAAATATCATGGTGGATCTCGGCGGACGCATCGCCGAGGAACTGGTTTTTGACGATATCACGACCGGGGCCTCCCAGGATATCAAACAGGCGACGGCTGCCGCCAGGGCCATGGTGACCAAGTACGGAATGTCTGCTAAAATGGGCCTGATCTCCTACGACAACGATTCGGAAGAGGTTTTTATCGGACGCGATTTTGAGCGCACGAAAATGTACAGTGAGCGTACGGCGGATGAGATCGACGCGGAGATAAAGGAAATCATCGACGACTGCTATCGGAAGGCAAGGGAGATCATTCTTGCCCATCGGGATATCCTGGACGCATCCGCAAAGCTGCTGCTTGAAAAAGAAAAGATCAATCGGGAGGAATTTGAGGCTCTGTTTGGGGAAAACGGAGCGGAGAAGATCGGAGAGCAGGAAAATGAGTGATGGAAATGATGTCAGAAATAAAATGCGCTATGTCTCCCTTATGCGTCCTCTTTTCCGAAAGCGGGCGGTGTTCAGCGATGAGACGAAAGAGTACAGGATACCGGCGTGCCCGAAAGCGGGAGAAGACGTCGTTATCCGCCTTCGGACGCTGAAGAACAATGTCGACGCGGTGTATTTTATCAGCGGAACCAGGCGTGAACCCATGTCTTTTGCCTTTGACCGCGGAAGCTTTGATTTCTATGAGGTCAGGATACCGGTCCGGGAGGAGACCATTCGATATTATTTCGAGCTTCAGGTCGAGGGACACAGCCTGTATTACAATAAGATCGGCGTGACCCGGGATCTTTCGGATCGGAATTCCTTCCGTATAACTCCGGGCTTTTCTACTCCGGCCTGGTCCCACGGCGCGGTAATGTACCAGATCTATACGGATCGCTTTCGAAACGGCGATTCCTCCAACGATGTCGTTTCAGGAGAATACTGCTATCTGGGGGAGCCGGTCAATAAGCAGAACGACTGGAACAGCCCGCCTTCCGAGATGGACGTGAGGAATTTCTACGGAGGAGACCTGGCAGGCATTATCGAAAAACTGGACTATCTGCAGGATCTGGGAATCGATGTCATTTATCTGAATCCTATCTTTGTGTCCCCCTCCAATCACAAGTATGACATCCAGGATTATGACCATGTGGATCCCCATTTTGGGAAAATCGTAAAGGATGAAGGGGAATGCCTTACAGCGGAGGACAGGGATAACCGCCACGCGACCCGCTTCATCTGCCGGGTGACCAATAAGGCGAATCTGGAGGCTTCGGACGCGCTGCTCGCCAGGCTTTCATCGGAGATCCATAAGCGGGGGATGCGTCTTATACTGGACGGCGTATTTAACCATTGCGGATCTTTCAACAAATGGCTGGATCGGGAGAGAATCTATGAACGCCAGCCCGGTTATGAAAAAGGAGCCTATGTCTCCAAGAAAAGTCCTTATCATTCTTTCTTTAAATTTAATAACGAGCACGCCTGGCCTTACAATGAATTTTATGAGGGCTGGTGGGGGCATGCGACGCTTCCGAAATTGAATTATGAGGAAAGTTCGGAGCTCTTTCAGTACATTATTGAAGTCGGCAAAAAGTGGACTTCTCCGCCCTACTCGGTTGACGGCTGGCGTTTAGACGTCGCGGCCGATCTGGGGCACAGCGTGGAATACAACCATCACTTCTGGAAGGAGTTCCGGAAAGCCGTCAAGTCGGTGAATCCGGAAGCGATCGTCCTGGCGGAACACTATGGAGACGCCGGCGACTGGCTTCTCGGCGATCAGTGGGATACGGTTATGAACTACGACGCTTTCATGGAACCCGTTTCCTGGTTTCTGACCGGAATGGAAAAGCACAGCGACGAATACCGGGAGGAGCTTCTCGGAAACGGCGAGGCCTTCGAGAACGCCATGCGCTATCATATGGCCAGTTTTATGGGGCCTTCGCTTCTGTCCGCTATGAACGAGCTGGATAATCATGACCATTCAAGATTCCTGACCCGGACGAACCAGATGGTGGGACGCGTCGGCTATCTGGGATCGGAAGCCGCGGGACGGGGGATCCGGCCTTATATTCTTCGAGAGGCGGTGGTTATCCAGATGACCTTTATCGGCGCGCCTACTCTGTATTACGGAGATGAAGCCGGAGTGGTCGGCTTTACCGATCCGGACAACCGCCGGACCTATCCCTGGGGAAATGAAGATCAGGAGCTGCTGGATTTCTACAAGAAAGCGATCGCTCTCCACAAATCTTCAGAGGTCTTCCGGGAAGGCTCCATAAAGAGCCTCGGCGTGGGCTATCAGACGATTTCCTATGGACGATTCAACGCCAGGGAGCAGTTTGTTGTTGCCGTCAATGCGGGGGAAGATCCGATCCCTGTAGAGATACCTGTCTGGGAGACCGGCATTACCCAGAATTCCAATGTCTATATGGAGGAAGTTCTGGTAACCGATCGCGAGGGATATTCGGCCGTCCCCAGGAAGCGCCTTGTCACCGGAGGAATTCTGACGCTGGATCTTCGCCCCTTTGAGGCGGTCGTGCTTCATTATGAAGAAAAAACACTTTCGGAGGGCTGAGAGTTAAAGCTTGAATTCTTCAGAATGTTTTGATATATTGAAAAATTAGTGAAAAGCAAAGGAAATGGAGGCTTTTATGAAAAAGATATTGTTGGCGGTATGTCTCTCAGGATTTATGTTTCTGATGAACGGATGCACCCTGGGAGGAAATACTGAAACCGGAGATGTTGGAGTGGAAGAGAGCTCTGCAGCGGGCGAGATTGAATTTACGGACGAGACCGTGGACGAAGCAGGCGTGAACTCCTTTATCCGGATACCTGAGTACAAGGGAATCCAGATCGAACGGGATCCGATTGAGGTGACGGAGGAAGAACTGGAAGAGGTTGTCCAGAAGGATCTGAATACCTATCTGATCCCGGTTCCGAATTTTGCGATTGCCGACCTTTTCTGGGTCACCCTGGACTATGTCGGAACCATAGACGGCAAAGAATTTATGGGAGGAACCGCGTCTGATTACAAACTGAAGATTGGGACGGGCGCTTTTCCGGAAGAATTTGAGAAGCAGTTGCTTGGGCATATGGAAGGGGATAAGCTTCAGGTAAAACTTTCTTTTCCGGAAGATTATTCCAATAAGGAAATTGCCGGAAAGCAGGCTGTCTATGACGTGGAGATCATAAAGATAGAGGTTGCCCTGGGAGAGCCCACGCAGGACTGGCTGAATATCTATTTTAACGGTGAATCCGTAGACGAGTATATGGAATCCAAGAAAGCCGAAGTGATCGCGGATAAACAGGTAAAATATGAGAGCGAGCTGATTGCCGACGGCTGGTACAAGGTGCTGGATGCTTCAGAGGTGATCCGCTATCCGAAGAACCTTGTTGAGACCTGGATCAGCTACAGTGAGGATATGTATGCCCGTTACGCGGCGAATTACGGCATGGAATATGAAGAGTTTCTTTCAGAGTACGGCGTGACGGAAGAGAGTATCAGGAAGTACGCCCTCAGTTATTCCAAGACCTGGCTGGCAGCGACTGCGATCATGCAAAGGGAGGGAATCACTACGAACAGTGACGAATATAATGAGAAGCTGGAAGAGCTTTTGAACGAATCCGGTTATCCCTCAAAGGATGCGGCTGCGGCGGCAGGAATTACGGCCGAAAATATTGATATGGCCACGAGATACTATCTGGCTTCCCGGGCTGTCTATGATAACGCGATCATAACGGATCGGACTTCAGAGGATTCCGCTGCGGCAGGCAGTGGGAGCGAGACGGGAGCGGATGCAGCGGCGTCGGAGTCGAAAGCAGACTCGGCTGCTGAGGAGACGCCGGCGGCCTGAGCAGGCAGGAGGCGCGCGGCTTTAGGATTGGGCAGGGATATTTCCCTGCTCGATCCTTTCTTTTTTTAGCGTTTATTCCGGCTCTGTCTTTACAGAGCCTGCGAGCTCCAGATAAATGAGGGTTTTGGTATCCTCCACATAGGCGTTGACCCACAGAGCCCCAAGAAAGAGAGAGAGGGCGGAGAGGAGGTAGTAGCCGGTAAAGCTGAGAAAGAGGAGGAAGAGAGACCACTTGCATCCGTTCGTCATCTCGGAACTTCTTTTCAGCGACTCCAAAACTCCGGTTCCGGGTTCGTCTGCCAGGATCAATCGGGAAAAAAGGAAAGAGAGCCTGATTCTCAGATAGATGGCGCTTCCGAAGACAGCCCATAGAATCAAAAGGACCAGACATTTTTTGTTAAAAGCGCCTGTAAGCCAGATATAAAGAGGCGGAAGCGTGTAGGCGACAGTAAGCAGGGAGAAGATAAATTCGAGGATAAGAAAACGGTCGGGCAGGAGTTTGAAACAGGAGAAGAGAAGCCCGATTCCGGCTTTTTCATTTCTTGAAACAGCCAGAAAGAATCTGGATACGCCGCCCTTCAGAAGTCCTTTGATCATGACGAGAATGAGCAGGATTGCCCCGCCGGTCAGCAGAGGGAGCCATTTATCCTGCCGGAGAAGAGGGGCGCTGAGGGATGAGGCTGACCAGGAATAGGCGGCCAGAAGCAGCATAAGGCATGCAGCGGTGCTCCAGTGCCCGTCTAACATGATCCGGGCTCTTCTTTTATAATCTCTGGCTCTGCTTTTCACAGGATCACCTCCTCGCCGTCGGCGTCAGCGGGAAGAGAAACCGCGTCGCCGGCCGGACTTTCATAACCGGGCATCAGATCTTTTATAAGGACGTCCTGCATCGTTGTGATGACTTCCTGCTGGAATTCCGCAATCGCGATCGGGTCGTCGGGATCCAGATTTTTGGCTTTTTCGTAAAAGGTTGTGAACAAACCGGTTGAGATAAGAAGCCAGATGAGAAAGGCGTAAACGGCTGTCAGGATCGTCATGCTGACGGCAGAGAAGATGGTTCCGAATCTGGCGGGGGCGGACATTTTATCTTCTCTGGACAGGAATGCGCAGATGATGGACAGGGATCCGGGGATGTAAGCGCTCCCCGTAAGCGTCATGAAGAGAGAGAGCAGGCCGAGCGTAAAAGAGGCCTGGGCCATGGTATTCATTTTTGTCATGCAGTATCCTTTCCGGGGCCAGCCCGATTCTTTTACGGAGTATTATAGCACATTTGACGCTTGACAAAAGTAAAAATAATGAGACAATGTAAAAGGATTGTTAAAGCAGGCGAATCTTTATTCTGTCAGCCGAATAAAACGATCCGGCCCCCTGCCGGGGCCCTGACGATGCCTGCCCATGCGGGCGGCAGGAGGCGTCTGCAGCTGCCTCGCCCCATGAAAGTACAGGTTTAGAAACAAAGGAGGATATACATGATGCAAGACAAAAAACCGGTTAAGATCGCCCTGATTACAGGATATCTTGGAGCGGGGAAGACTACCCTGCTGAACCATATCTTAAGCAACGACGAAGGGATTCGCGCGGCCGTCATCGTTAATGATATCGGAGAAGTCAATGTGGACGCCGATCTCATCGAAAAAGGCGGCGTGGTTACGCAGGAGAACAGCAATCTGGTTCCGCTTACCAACGGCTGCATCTGCTGCACGCTGCGCGACGATCTTGCCAACCAGCTCAGGGAGCTGGCCGTGACGGGCAGGTATGATTATATCATCATTGAGGCGTCCGGTATCTGCGAACCCATCCCCATCGCCCAGACGATTGCCGACATATGCGAGGAAAGCACGGAAGACGGACTCCCGATGATGCTGGACAATATTATCGCGGTCGTGGACTGCGCGCGGATGCATGACGAGTTTGAGGACGGCAGGAGTCTTCTCAAGGACAGCTATGAGGAGGAGGATATCGAGAACCTGCTGATTCAGCAGCTGGAGTTCTGCAATACGGTTCTACTGAACAAAGTGGATACGGTTGACGAATATCAGCTCGGCGAGCTGAAAGCCATCGTGAAGAGCCTTCAGACCAGCGCGGTGATCATTGAGGGGAACTACGCCAAAGTCAGCATTTCCGACGTCCTTAATACCGGAAGGTTTGACCTTGAAAAGTCCATGAGTTCCGCAGGCTGGATCGAGGCTATTCAGAACGCGGATATCGAGGATGCTGACGACGAACATGAGCATCACCACCACGACGACGATGATGATGATGAACATGAGCACCACCACGACGACGATGATGATGACGAACATGAGCACCACCACGACGACGATGATGATGATGATGACGAACATGAGCATCATCACGACGATGACGACGAGAAAGAGGAGCATGGTCATCATGGCCATGGCCACCATCACCACCATCATCACCATAAAAACGCTGATGTCTCCTATCAGGTGGAGGAGTACGGCATCGGTTCCTTCGTATACTTCCGCCGCAGGCCTTTTGACCGCGACAAGCTGGTCGGTCTTGCCGAGAAGTGGCCCCGCTCTATCATCCGCTGCAAGGGTATGGTCTGGTATAAGCAGGATCCGTCCATGTCCTATATCTTTGAACAGGCAGGCCGCCTGATTCAGGAAATGCAGAGCGGGCGCTTTCTTGCTTCCGCCGATCAGGCTTCCATCGACCGCGTCCTGGCAAAGTATCCGGAAGTCCGCAAGATGTGGGATCCCAGGTACGGCGACCGCATGCAGAAGCTGGTCTTTATCGGCCAGAATATGGATCGCGAAGAAATCGAGAGAGAGCTGGACGAGTGTCTGGTTGACTGATGCAGCGAAAAAGCCGGAGCGCAGATGCGCCCCGGCTTTTGAGAAAGGATGAAAAATGAAGATGTCTTGTTAAGCTTGTGCCTGGGAACTGGTTTCCAGACGATTTTTGATGAAGTCTCCGACTTCTCCGGGGGCGATGCCAAGGACGTAGCCGAATTCGCCGAAGAGGATTCTTTCCGCTTCGCGGAAGATCCGCTCATCCGCGCTGTGGAACTTTTTCCCGGTTCGCTTTTTTTCCGATTGTTTGTCCTTCAGAGTATGGACCAGAGACATCATCTCTTTGTGGTCGCAGCGGGAAAGAATAGAGCTGAAGGACTCCAGGCGGGCTTTGTCGTTGTCAACCCAGACGGATTCAGACTCGGGAATTCCGTCGATCAGGGAGAGGACTTCTTCGCGGTCAGGAAGCTCGCGCACCTTTTGCGCATCGCCCTCGATGGGAACGAAGATTTTGGATCTGCGGTCATAAACCGGTACGAGAACATAGTAGCGGCGAACGCCAAGGCTGGCAAGATCTCTTTCGATAATGGATGTTACGGTGCAGACTCCTTCGGGAACATGTACTACGGCATCATTGATTTCTATCTTACACATGATCTGTCTCCTCTTTGTTATGCTGTGTTGTATGCGGAATATACATAGGGATGTAATCTGCCGAAATTTTTCCTACCTATATTATAGCATAGGGCTTTGGTTTACGTAAAACCGAAAAAAAACAAAAAATAAAGTAAATATTGTGTAAAATGACGAGTCCCCTGCTTTTGTCGATAAAACCAGACAAAAACAGGGGACTGTTTTTTGTTTATTTAGTTAAATTTCCTTTGGAAGGATAGAAGGAATCCGGAGGAAAATCGTCCGGGAATCGGATTTAAGCGAAGCGAATCCTGCCGCCGCCGGATTCTTTCGCGCTATACATGATGTTGTCAGCTTTCTTAAAGAGGTCTTCGCTGTATCCCGTGGAGGAGAATGCGCAGCCGAGCGATATGCTGATTTTAGGACTTTCTCCCGGTCCGGGATTCTGCAGGGCCTGGTTGAGGATATTGGCTTTGTGTACGATAGCGCCTTTTTTGTCGGAAGTGATGCCGGTCATGATGACGACAAACTCGTCTCCCCCGATCCGGGCTATGATATCGCTGTCACGAAATGTATTGGACAGAAGCTGAGCCGTTTTTTTCAGCGCCATGTCTCCTGCGTTGTGGCCGTAGGTATCGTTTATGGTTTTAAACTGGTCTACGTCGATCACCAGTAAGGCAATCGGAAACGATTCCTGACTTAGTTTATCGATAATCGTATAATAGCCTCTTCGGTTGAGCAGCCCGGTCAGGGCGTCTTGCTCCGCGGCGTTTTTCAGCTGCTTTTGGGTGTCTTCACTGCTCTGATGGAAGACATTATAGGTATTGGCCATATACTGGATCTCATAAGTGCCGTTGATGGGAAAGATCTTATTGCCGTCTGAGATACTGCTGACGGCGTCCTTCAGGGGATGGACAACCATCCTGGAGATCGCAGTGAACAACATGATGCCGAGGATGATGATATAGAATATGGAGAGGCGGAAGAGCACGAGCAGGCGCCTCATATCCTGCCGGCCATCGGTCTGCAGGGAATCCATCACAAAGGACGCCTCTTCCAGATACTGCGTTTCATAGTCGCTGATCCGGTTTTTATAGTCCAGATATTCTGTGCTGAAGATAATTTCTCTGGAGTGGTTTATTTTTTCCTCTGCCGCCATATCGGAGTCTTTATCCGCTATGGCGGTTTCCTGAATGACTTCCGGGAGAGAGGATAGCTCAAGTCCATAGCCCTCCGAAGCGTAGCGCATCGCTTCGTATTCGAGCTGCATAAGGTTCATGGATTCCTGAACGGAGTGCTCCAGGAGGATGACGAGGGAATCGATTTCTTCCATCTGTTTCAGATCTTCAATCGCCTTCTCCCTGCGTTTGGTCTGATAGGCCTCCTCGAAGTACTCATCCAGGTAGGATTGTTCTCCGGTCATGACGAAGTATTGGACGTTTCTGGTCAGATAGTCGGAAGCGGCCTGGACCATGCGGGCGTCAACCTCGATCCGGTGGTAATCATCGGTAATCTGGGTTTCTTTGAGATACACAGCGTTTTGGAAATAGCTGACCAGGAAGAGAAGGACCGCGAAAAAGAGTAAGCTGAAAATGAAAAAATAGTTGAGGATATTGATCCTTGGTCCACCGATCTGCTGGACTTGTGCAGAATCTTTAGATTTATCAGGTTTGCGCTTTTGTATTTTACTGAAGCTGTCAACTGTCTGTACCATCGTCGTAGTTCTCCGCTTGAATAGTTATCTGAACACATGGGAAATGGAGAAATTCATTTTTCGCCTATTATTTTAAAGAGGTCTTTGTTAGATGTCAATCGAAGAAGGAAGATTTTTTCTGATGATCGAAGGAACGATCCGGCGGGCCTCAGGGGATGATGCAGATAAATGAAATGACCCCATTAGCCCAGGCGGCGCTTATGCTTCCGCCGTACTGGCGCGTGATGGATTCGGCGATCGAAAGCCCGATGCCGTATCCTCCTTTCTCCGTGTTGTGGGAAGCGTCCTTGCGATAGAAACGTTCAAAGAACCTGGAATAGTCGATGCCGGCGCCTTCCGCGTAGTCATTGGAAACCGTGAGCCGGGCGTTTTTCCCTTTCTTGTCCAGGCGGACGGTAATACTTCCCTTTTCGTCGCAGTATTTGATCGCGTTGTCGATGAGGAGGGAAGCCAGCTGGCGCATGGCGCCCTCGTCCGCAACAATTTCGATGCCTTCGTTTATCTCCCGGAGCAGCTTTTTGCCGTCAGAGGAAGCGACCGGTTCGAAGGTTTCAGCGGTATCGAGCACCGCCTTGGAGAGGGAGAAAGAGGTCATTTTGGATTTATCCGCTTTCTCTTCGGCCCGGGCGATCTGGACCAGGTTGCCGATCAGGCCGCTCATCCGGTCTACCTGCCGCATGGTGGAGGCGGTCCATTCATTCTCCCCCTGCATCATCTCAAGAACCTCCGTGTTGGCCCGGATGACCGCCAGAGGAGTTTTGAGTTCATGGCTGGCGTTGGTGATGAACTGCTTCTGGCGCTCGATGGCCCGCAGCTCCGGCCGGATGAGGGTTCCGGAGAAGATGTAGACGGGCCAGAAGACCAGGAGGATGCCCCCGAAGCAGATGATCAGCGAGGCGTAGAAGATCCGGAGATTGATGGAAACCTGGGCGGTGCAGTCGAGAAATACGACGATGCAGCTGCCGTCGTCCCTGTTGTCAACCATATAGTAGTAGACCCCGTAATTGCCGAATTTCATAAAACGGGAGCGGACGCTCCGCGCCAGTTCCTCCGCTTCCGCTTCTTCCACCGCGGCGATATGGCCGGTTTTTACGGCGGAGACTTCGTCCTCCGTATCAAAGAGAACCGCGAAGTAGCGGGTGGCGTAGCGGAATTCAGGGTAGAGGTGCTCGCTGATCAGGTCCTGGGAGAAGACGGAAAAAAGCGACAGGTCGACGGAGTCGGAGGAATCCGCTTCTTCCTGCTTGCTTCCTTCTTCCGGCAGGTCTCCATTGTTATCACAGATGGAGTCGAGGACATAGCGGATCTGCAGACGGGTGGAGAGGATGCTGGCGGCGTTGATAAAGCTCGCGATAAAGAGCACAACTGCCGTGATGGACGCCATGGAGATGAAAATGAATTTTCTTCTTAGCTTTTTGATCGACTGGCTGTTCATTTTCTTGTAAGCGTATAGCTTCCTCCTCTTATGCCATTGATGACGGCGCCTGCGTCAACCGCTTTCAGCTTGCTTTTCAGATAGGAAATGTAAAGATATACGGTATCCTCGGTTGCGTCCTCTTCAGCTCCCCAGATCTGCCCCAGCAGAAAGGCGGTATCCAGGGGCTTTTCGGCATTGGCTATGAGAAGGCGCATCAGCTCGAATTCTTTCATGGAAAGGCGGACCGCATTTTCGGCGGCGAGCTCCAGGCTCTCTGAGCGCAGGGTGATATCTGAAAAATGAAGTTCCTCCGCGCTGTAGAGGGTGCGGCGCCGGGTCATGGAGCGGATCCGGGCAAGCAGCTCCTTCATCGCGAAGGGCTTGGTCAGGTAGTCGTCCGCCCCGGCGTCAAGTCCGGCCACCCGGTCGTCAACTTCGGCTTTCGCGGTGAGCAGCAGGACGGGCGTCGTGTCCTTCATTTTCCGGAGGGAGCTTAAGACTTCGATGCCGGAAAGCCTGGGCATCATGATATCCAGAACAACGGCGTCGTAGCTTCCGGAGGAAAGGAAGCGGAGCGCCTCTTCGCCGTCATAGGCGGAATCTACGTCGTAGCCTTCATGGGTAAGGATCGCGGAGACGGCCCGGTTTAAGTCCCGGGTATCTTCGGCCAGCAGGATTTTCATTTTCATTCTCCTTCCTCCAGGATCATGTCCCGGATGGTCTGCATGGAAAGGTCTGTGGAAGCGAGCTCGTCCGCGCAGCGTTTGAGCTCAGCGGTAATCAGGGCCGTGTTGCCTCCGATCTTCTTCTTATACTTCATATGGTGTTCCAGGGCGGCCCAGACGTCCATTGAGATCGTGCGCAGCTGGATCTCGGCGTAATAGCTTCCGTCAAAGCGAAGGATCATGTGGAGGCTTCTGTAGCCGTTGGGCTTTGATCTCCGGATGTAATCCTTTTCCTCGACGATCTCCGCGCCCTGCATGGCGCCAAGGCGCTCCCTGATGACGTAGACGTCGTCGATGAAGGAGCAGACGACCCGGATCCCGATGCCGTCATGGATGAGGACGAGGGCGGAATGTTCGTCTTCGGGCAGGCCCTTGCGCCGGCATTTTTCCCGCATGCTCTCTTCGGATTTGATGCGGGCTAGAAGGTGTTCTACCGGGTCGCTGCCCGTTTTGGCCGTCAGCTCGCGGCGAACGTCGTTTATCTCCTCTACGATCCGGTCCATGACCTCCTCCATATGGAGACGCTGGCTGCCGTAAATGCTTGTACTTGTATCGGACATGAAATCTTCCTTTCAGATAAATACGGACATGCCGCGGCTTTCGCCGCGCCATTGTGATAATACGCCGTTTCAGATAATCGCGGCCGGGCCTGCGGAGCGCAGAGCTCGAAGGCAATCTCAAGAGGGCGTTTTTACATGTACATTATACATGAAAATGTGAATATTTGGTAAATAAAGGAAAGGATTTTATTTTTTGTCAGGTTGTCAAGTGTCCTTGTGCCTTGGCATGCCGTATGATATTGCCCGCCGGATCGCTTCGCGCTTCTGCGATCCTTAACAAAAAACTCATGCTTTGACGCGGCGCTTTGCGCCGCAAGCATTCGTTTTTTGTTAGTGTCTTGCGAGTCTGTACAGCGGTTTTCGTGCAAGCGCGAACCGCTGCCCAGACTCGAAGACCGGGCAATATCATAAAAAAATCTCTTGCATTTTACTCTTTGTTCGTTTATAATGCTTTCGTATGGATGCGGATGAGAAATATATGCGGGAAGCGTTAAAGCAGGCAGGGAAGGCCGGCGCCCTTATGGAGGTTCCGATCGGCTGTGTGATCGTTCATGAAGATACGATTATCGGCCGGGGCTACAATCGCCGCAATACCGACAAGAGCACCCTCGCCCATGCGGAAATCACCGCCATCAAACGGGCGGCGAAAAAGCTCGGCGACTGGCGTCTTGAGGACTGCACGATTTATATCACACTTGAACCCTGCCCGATGTGTGCCGGGGCGATCGTCCAGGCGCGTATCCCCCGCTGTGTCATCGGCTGTATGAATCCCAAGGCCGGCTGTGCCGGTTCGGTGACGAACCTCCTGGAAATGAAGGGCTTCAACCATCAGGTGGAAGTCAGGAGGGATGTTCTGCAGGAGGAATGCAGCGGCTTGCTGACGGCGTTCTTCCGGGAACTCAGGGTCAGGGACGCAGAGAGAAAGAGGCTCAGGAAGGAAGCTGAATCCGCAAACTGAACAGAATATGGAGAGGTATCGAAGTGGTCATAACGAGCCGCACTCGAAATGCGGTCATCGGTTTTCCGGTGCATGGGTTCGAATCCCATCCTCTCCGCTAATACATAAGGAAGCCCGCGGCGCTTTGCGCCGCGGGCTTTTTTTGTGTCGGTGGTCATGGATTTTTGTCCGGACTTATACGAAGAGTTCCATGAGTTCATTCCTGGACAGGCTCATCAGGGACGTGTTCTGTCCGTTGATAATCGTGTCTGCCAGCTCCCGCTTGGTTTCCTGCAGCTGTGCGATCTTCTCCTCGATTGTGTCCGCCGCAATCAGCTTTATGACCGTCACCTGTTTTTTCTGTCCAATCCGGTGGGCCCGGTCAGTTGCCTGGTTTTGAACCGCCAGGTTCCACCATGGGTCATAGTGGATGACGACATCGGCGCCTGTCAGGTTAAGCCCCGTTCCCCCGGCTTTCAGGGAGATAAGGAACACCGGGGAGTCTCCTTTGTTGAAGGCATTGACCAGGCGCAGCCGTTCCTGCTTGTTTGTGGAACCGGTAAGAAGGAAATAGGGGATTTTTTCTTTCTTAAGATCCTCCTCCAAAAGAGCCAGCATGGAGGTGAACTGGGAGAAGACAAGCAGGCGATGTCCGGCATCCATCGAACTCTGGATGAGGTCAAGACAGAGGGAACGTTTTGCGCTGGAACCTTTATAGTCGGCAAAGAGCAGGGAGGGGTCACAGCAGATCTGGCGGAGACGGGTAATTTCCGCCAGGATGCGCATCTTGTCCTCGCCGGAATCACTGGACGAGGCCAGCAGTGATTTCATCCGGACCAACTGGGCGTCATACAGCCTCCTCTGCGCGGTTTCCATTTCGGCCCTGCGAGTCTCCTCCAGTTTTTCCGGCAGGTCTTTTAGGACGTCAGTTTTCTTTCTTCTCAGGACAAAGGGGCCTGTCATTTTGGTGAGTTTCGCGGATGCCTCCTGGTCCTTGTGCTTCATGATCGGGCTTTCAAAACGAGAGGAGAACTCGGAGGGAGAATAGAGGAAGCCGGGCATGAGATAGTCGAAGATGCTCCACAGCTCGGAGAGGCGGTTCTCGATTGGCGTTCCGGTCAGGGCAAAACGATGGTCGCTTTTCAGGACTTTCACAGCCTTGGCGACTGCGGACTTCTGGTTTTTGATGAACTGGGCTTCGTCCAGTATGGTGGCGGAAAAAGTTATACCGTCATACAGGGTTATGTCCCTTTTCAACAGGTCATAGGATGTGACGTAGAGATCCTTGTCGGGGTTTTTGAGGATTTCCTTTCTCTGGGGCACTGTGCCGGCAATCGTCTCGACGGAAAGCTCAGGCGTAAACTTGCTGCTTTCATCCTTCCAATTATAGACCAGGGATGCAGGGCAGACGACCAGCGCTGGCTTCTCTTCCCCCGCCTTTTTTTGCGCCGCGATGTAAGCCAACGTCTGCAGGGTCTTTCCAAGCCCCATCTCATCGGCCAGGATACCCCCGAAACCGGCCTGGGAGAGCGTAGACATCCATCGGAAACCATAAAGCTGGTAGGGGCGCAGGGTTTCTACCAGGGATTCCGGGGCCTCGAAGTCCGAATCCCGGATTGTCTGGAAGGAGCGGATGAGGGATTTGAAATGGCGGTCCCGGGAGTTGACGATACCTTCATGCTCCTCAAGCAGCCTGTCCACGTAAAGGGCCCGGTATTTGGGAAGCTTTACATTCCCGGCAACCAGGTCTTCGAGGGAGACGTCCATGGCTGCTGCGGCGTTCGTAAGCTCGTCCAGAGGGGAGGTGTCCCGCAGATCGACAAAATCCCCGCTCTTTAAGCGATGCCAGCGTTTCTTTAATCGGTAGCTGGTTAAGAGTTCGAGAAGTTCGTCCTCCGTCAGGTCTTTGGTCTTGATGGATAAATCCAGCAGCCCCCCATCGATCTGGACAGAAAAGCGGGAGCTGGGGATCGGCTTGATGCGGAGCTGCGAGAAGGCGTTGCTGCCTTTGACCTCTCCATAGCGGGAGAGGAGGGCGATTCCCTCGGTGAGAATCCAGGCTATGTGCTGGTCATCTGCGGGACAGTAGTGCGGGCTTCCGGAGGGGGCGGCTTCCGGGAAAAATTGCCGGATCATAGACAGCACCCGGTTTTCCTGGTCGAAATCCCGTTTGGCTAAAGCGGGGGCTTCGGGGGCGCACAGGTCAAAAGCAAGGTCGCCATAGCTTGCCAGGATCCGGCAGGAGAGCTTGTCGGACCGATCCAGGAAGAAGGTGAACTGTGCTTCCGGAGGAAGGAGCTCCTCCAGCTGCTTCCCTACGTTGTCCAGGATCAGGACTTGCGGGTTGTCCTGCAGCAGGGGAAGGACCCGGTAATAGAATTCGGCGAATTTTGATTTCCCTATGGAACACTGGAAAGTGCCGTCCTCGCTTCCGATGGATTGGAGGGATTTGAATATGGACAGGTTATCCTCCGTTACCCGGCCGAAGCAGTTCCGGTCGAGGATGTACTGATGGAGGCTGCCCCTGAGCAGGCGCGGCATGATCCCGGATACGTTGATCCCGATAAGGCGTCTGTTCGCAAGGATGGGGTTAAGAGAGATCTCGATTTTAGGATAGGCGTCCCCGACCCGGACGGAGCAGGCCTCGCTGCGGGTCCCGTATTGGTACAGGAGGGTCCCGCCCTGGGCCAGGTCATAAACGATATCGAGGTCGCTTTCCTCCAGGGGGATGCCGGAACCGACGGAGAGGGAGGAGGAGCTGCTGTAATAATAATAACGGGAGGGGCTCAGCCTGCTGTTTACGCTGTTAACCGAGCGTATACGAGACAAAACCAACCGATACCATTTTTCGGAGTCCGGGGTAAAGGTTTCCCTGGAGAAATTAAGGACAGTATTTTTGGAAACGGAGAAATCAAGCCCGGTTTCCGAGGCCTTGACAAGGTTTTCAAGGCTCTTAAGGAGATAGAGGCGCTCGCCGCTCCGCCCGATGTCGAAAGAGAGATTCAGGCTTTCATTCTTTTTATCCCTGGTGATGCGGGGAAGGAGTTCGACTACCGCTTCTTTTTCCGGGGTGGGTTTGAGGGGGGTGGGATCGGAAGGGACGGCGTTTTCCGTGAGCAGGGAAAGGAATTGGTGGCCCTCGTAAGAGGTTTCGTCGCCGGGATCGTTTTCAATGATGTATTTCCTGAGGGACATCCACATGGCCAGGGCATGGCCGCAGATCACGCCCGATTGGCTGGGGGTGGGAAACCAGTAGGAATACAGCCTGGACCTGCCGCAGTCACAGGACAGATCCGTTATCGACGTCCGGTTGATCGTGATGCTGACATGAATCCTGCTGAAATTCCCTTCGGCCTGGAGCGACAGTTCTTTTCTTGGTGAAAAGAAAGTCCTGGCCGTTATGCCGGGATCCTCTTCGGAGGCGAGGAGGTGTTCGGCAAGATTGAGTTCCTTCTGTACTATCGTGAGATTCGTGTTCTTGAGAATGCCGTCGGGCGGAAAAATGAGGCCGCCCGGAGCCTTCTTTTCGCGGGACAGGACGAAATTGGCAACCGGATCATTGGTGGTTTTTTTTGTTGGCATGGTTAGGACTCCTTTTTACTGCGCGGAATTTGTGGCCTGGCGGATGTTGGCTGCGCTTGGGGTGCCGGGTTGACGGGGTGTTTGGCAGCCGGGGCAGACCGGGCAAGGCTGTCTGGCACCGGTATTGGTTTTGGGCTGATCCACATTATACCATATGAGGGGAAAATCGTTAAGGACGTTTTGGGGAATTATCCTTGTCCCCACTGTGTTTTCATGTTACAATCCATTTTGGCAATGAAAACCTGCTGATTCCGGGCAGGGGGTTCGGGACGCTTCTGCAGATTGAAAGCAGTAAGGCGCGTAAACGGACCTTATGTATCATGTGTTGGTTTGTATATGAATTTGGAGAGCAAAGCATGAAAAGATTTATTCTGTGTCTTTTAGCAGTGGTTCTTACTTTTGCCCTGTCCGGCCCTGCGGAAGTGCTGGCCTCAGACCCCCTGACGAATCATCTCACCAACTGGCCCTATATGGAGGACCTCAGCGTGGATTCCGCCGTGTTGATCGACGCGGACAACGGAGCGATCCTCTATTCCCTGAACCGGGATACGAAGAGGTTTCCGGCTTCCATCACCAAAGTTATGACCTGTCTTCTGGTGCTGGAGAATACCCGCATGGACGAGGTTGTGACGATGACGGAGACCGGGATGGCTGAGGCTTACGGCGGAAGCTCCAATGTGGATCCGGTTCTGGGGGAACAGTTTACCGTTGAGCAGTGCCTTTACATGCTGATGCTCAAATCGGCCAACGATATCGCCTCGCAGCTGGCGGAATATGTGGGGGGCAGCGTGGCCGGCTTTGCGGATATGATGAACCAGAGGGCGGCGGCGCTGGGCTGTACGGGAACCCACTTTCATAACGCAAACGGGCTTCCGGACGAGGAGCACTTTACGACTGCTTATGACATGGCGCTTATCATGCGGGAAGCCCTGAAAAACGAGGAGTTTCGGAAAATCGCCGGAACGATCTCCTATTCGGTCGCACCGACCAATAAGAAACAGGAGACCCGGATCTATGAGAATCATTTCCGCCTGATCGTCCCGAGCCATGAGCGCTATTATGAAAACGCGATCTGCGGCAAGACCGGCTATACGAACGCCGCGCTGAGGACGCTGATCGGGGCGGCCCAAAAGGACGGGCGTACCCTTGTCGCCGTAACCATGCACGGTCCGAGCAAGGATGATTTTCTGGATATGACGAACCTTTTCGAGTACGGCTTCAACCGTTTTAAGACGCTTGACGTATCCGCGGCGGACGGTTCGTCCGAGGGGACGGTCACGATCCCGAACGATTTCAGTCTGGAGCAGCTTTCTCCGGTCGAGACGGAGAGCCGGATTGATTACTACTATGAGGAACTATTTGTCGGCGGGGCGGACCGGAAAGCGCTGCCGACGCCGAGCGTGACGGAAACGCCCGCGGAAGAAAGCCCGGAGGCGTCGCTGCCGGCCGTTTCGGAAGTCTCAGAAGTCTCCGAGCTTTCGGCCGGGCAGGAGCTTTCCGGCCGGACGGAAGAGATGGAGGAGAAGAAGGCGGGATCGGGTAAGCTTCTGCCCGTCCTTCTTGTCCTGGCCGCGATTCTTGCGGGAATCATCGCCTATAAGCGTTATCTGGACGCGGAGCGGGAGAAGAAGAGAAAGAGGCGCAGGAAGAGGAATTCTGAGAAAAGGGAAGATTCAAAGCGCTGAATCCTGACCGGGACTGCCGGGAGGAACCCTCGGCGCGGTCAGGCGGGAGGCGATAGGCAGCCGGGCAGGGAGACGGAGAGGAGGCAGGCGTGGAGAAAAAACCGTTGGCAACTTACAGCATCATGGCCCTGAACTTTGTGTGTTTTTTTGTCTGTGAGCTTCTGGGCGGCTCCGAGGATTATGACACGATGATGCGGCTCGGCGCAGCGCAGGCGGACTTGATCCGGAGCGGCCAGTATTACCGGCTCCTTACCTCCATGTTCCTGCATTTCGGTTTCGCCCACCTGGCCAACAATATGGTCGTGCTTTTCGCGCTGGGCGAGAACCTGGAAGGTCTTTTGGGGCCGATTCGTTTCGCGCTTCTCTATGTGCTGGGCGGACTTGCCGGCAGCCTTCTTGGACTCTGGCACGATATCGCATCGGGCAGCGCGGCCATCTCCGCCGGGGCTTCCGGGGCGGTCTTCGCCTTATTGGGCGCCTATGTCGTCCTGCTGCTTAGGCGGCGGAAACATATGCGGGGGATGTCCCTGGAACGCATTTTCTTCGGGGCGGGCCTGGCGCTCCTTCCGGGTTTCTATACGCCGGGTGTGGACGCCTTCGCCCATCTGGGCGGTTTTCTCTTCGGAATTCTTTTCGCCTTGCCGATGGGGGATTCCTGAGCATTAAAAAAAACGGACATGCTGCGGCATGCCCGTTTTTTTATGCGCGGATAGCGGGGTTTCAGGAATTTAGTGGTGGACCACATCCCCGGTCTTCCGGAGCTTTTCAAGAACCGGCGCGGCTTCTGGGCTTTCAAAGTAGGCGAGCGTGGAAGGCGGGAGCAGCGCGGCGGCCTCGCGAAGCCGTCCCTCTTTTAAGAGCACCCGGACGGTGGAGGCGCTGATGGGCTGCCCGCCGGCTTCCTTTCTGGGAATGACGACGCATTCGATCCCGGCTTCCGGGAGTTCCCCGGCCATAATCTCGTTGTAAATCCGGGTCACTTCGCTGGTCTTCTCCTCGCCCACATAGCGGCGATTGATCCCCAGGGTCTTTGCGATCCGGGTGAAGACGGCGATATCCAGCTTTGCGTGTCCGCCCGCGACGGCCGCTTCGTCCTTCAGGAAATAGCTGGGGAAGGTCGCGCTGGAGATGATGTAGGGCCCGCTCTCATGGCAGACAAGGTTCTTTATGTGGGCGGTTCCCTCCAGCATGAGGCGTTTTCGGACAGCGAAAGGCACTAAGGAGGCGTCCTCGCTCACCATGAAAAGGTGCAGGAGGCTGCATTCGGCGGCAGCCTTCTCCAGCAGGTAGAGATGCCCGTTGGTGAAGGGGTTGGCGTTCATGACGACGGCTCCGATAAGGCCCGGGTTTTCATTTTCAGGAAGCGGGGATTCAGCCGCCAGCTGGTCCAGATAGTTCTGAAAACCGTTCTTCCGGTTTTCCATGAAGACCAGGGTCCCATCCACCCGGGCGATCTCGTAGAAGCCCAGATCTCCGAAAAAGCGGGAGGAGCTTTCTTTGGTATAGAGGAAAAGCCGGATATTGCCCCTGCCGATCTGATACTCGATGAGGTGGCTGATGATCTGGTTCAAAAGGCCCTCGCCCTGATGGCTGCGGCTGACGGCGAAGCAGCGGAGCGTGTTTTTGAAGCAGCTTCCGGTCGCGATGACGTTGTAATCTTCGTCGAACATGGCGCAGGTGTAGTCAAGATTCCGGTCGCGGCTTATGCCTTCGGCGGCCAGGAGCCTGTCGACCATGGCCAGAACCGTTTTCTCTTCCGATTTTACCTGGGAAATGAAGTACTCGCTCATGTGTTGATTCCTTTCATGGTGAGGGATATGCGTTTCTTTGCGGCGTCGACGCCAAGAACCTTCACGGTTACGATATCTCCGACGGAAACTACGTCGAGGGGATGCCTGACGAAACGATCCCGAAGCTCGGAGATATGGACCAGTCCGTCCTGATGGACGCCGATATCCACGAAGGCGCCGAAGTCGATGACGTTTCGGACGGTTCCCTTCAGGATCATGCCGGGCTTAAGGTCCGTGATCTCCATGACGTCCTGGCGGAGAATGGGGCCTTCCGGCTTCGTTCTGGGATCCCGTCCCGGCTTTTCCAGATCCGCGATGATATCCCGTAAGGTATATTCCCCGATCTTGAGGGAAGCTGCCAGTTCCTTTTCGGAGGCGTTATGAAGGCGCTCGCGGATCCGGGCGGTTTTCCCGGAGAGCAGATCTTCTTCCGTAAAGCCCAGCCCCGTAAGGAGCTTGCGGGCCGCGTCATAAGATTCCGGATGGACGCCGGTCATGTCCAGGGGCTCCTTGCCGTCCCGGATCCGGAGGAAGCCGGCGCTCTGTTCGAAGGCTTTGGGTCCGAGCTTGGGAACCTTGAGGAGCTCGCGGCGGCTCATAAAGCGCCCGTTTTCTTCCCGATAGCGGACGATGTTCCCGGCGACGGTCTTGCTGATGCCGGAAATATAGGCTAAAAGAGACGCGGAGGCGGTGTTGACATCTACCCCGACCCGGTTCACGCAGTTTTCGACGACGCCGGTCAGGGCTTCCGTAAGCCTGGTTTCGTTCATGTCGTGCTGATACTGGCCGACTCCGATGGATTTGGGATCGATCTTGACCAGCTCCGCCAGGGGGTCCTGGAGCCTCCGGGCAATCGAGGCGGAGGAGCGCTGGCCCACGTCGAAATTCGGGAACTCTTCGCTTCCCTGCCTGCTGGCGGAATAGACGGAGGCGCCGGCTTCGCTTACGATCGCATAGCTGACGGGAAGTCCGCTTTCTTTCAGGAAGGCGGAGATGATGGCCTCGGATTCCCGGGACGCGGTTCCGTTGCCGAGGGAAATGATGTCCACCTTATATTCTTCTATCAGCTTTTTGAGAATTTTCCGGGCTTCTTCCACTTTGTTCTGGGGCGCGGTCGGATAGATCACTGTGGTGAAGAGAACCTTTCCGGTCGGGTCGACGATGCAGAGCTTGCAGCCGGTTCGAAAGGCCGGATCCCAGCCCAATACGGTTTTTCCCGGAATGGGAGGCTGCATGAGGAGCTGGGAGAGATTTTTGCCGAACACGGCGATGGCGGCCTCTTCGGCGTTTTTGGTCAGCTCGCCGCGCAGTTCATTTTCAATAGAAGGCGCGATGAGGCGCTTGTAGGCGTCGGAGGCGGCTTCGTGGAGGCAGGCTCCCGTGCGGGGATGTTTTGCGGTTCCCAGTTTAAGATCCAGGTAGGTGATGATGTCTTCGGCCGGAGCTTTGACCCTGACGGAGAGAATTTTCTCCTTTTCGCCCCGGTTCATGGCCAGAATCCGATGGCCGGGAATCCGCCCCAGCTTTTCCTCGTACTGGTAGTAGTTCTCGTAGACGGAGTCAGCTTTCTTATCTCTGACCTCGGAGACAAGGGTTCCGTCGGCCAGGGTCTTTCGGCGGATGAAGCCCCGGTAGGAGGCGTTGTCCGAGATCTCTTCAGCCAGGATGTCTTCCGCCATCCGAAGGGCGGTCTTCGCGTCTGGGATTCCCTTTTCGGGATCGATGAAGCTTTGGGCTTTTGCCAGCGGCTCCTCCCCGGCGTCGGTCTTGAGAAGATATTCCGCCAGAGGGCCGAGCCCTTTTTCCCGGGCGGCTGCGGCCCGGGTCTTGCGTTTTTTGACGTAGGGGCGGTAGAGGTCTTCAAGGACCGCCAGCGTGGTGGCTTCATCCAGCTGCTTCGCAAGAAGGGGAGTCAGCTTGCCCTGTTCGTCGATGGAGCGCCGGATGGCTTCCCGGCGGTCGTTCAGTCCCCGGAGAAAGCGGAGGCGCTCGTCGAAGGTACGCAGCAGCTCGTCGTTCATCGCGCCTGTCGCTTCCTTTCTGTAGCGAGCGATGAAGGGGATGGTGCTGCCCTCGTCGATGAGGCGGACGACCGCTTCGGCCTGCCAGGGTTTGATCTGCAGTTCATTTGAGAGAGTTTCTATGATATTCATGAAGCCATTATAACATAGATCAGGGATTTTGCAGGGGACGAAAAACGTTTTTTCATTTTCCATAAGAAACTTTCAAACGTGGACTTTCTGCAGCTTATGTGTTATAATGCTTTGACGCATTTGCGGCGGAGTCTGCGATACGCTTCCGCTGCAGTTTTTTGAGAGGGATTGCGGGAGCGGAATGCGCTTCGCTGTTATCGCGGCGCCGCGGCGTCAACGCGTCGGCAGGAAGACGGCTTTTGCAGGGGGAATCATGATGGCAAAAAAAACAGAAATATCTTCAGGTACTTTATTTGCCGCTCTGATTGAGCGGAAAAGAAAGGGAGGAAGCATCAGGACGGATGACGTTCTTGTGGTTTTGGAGAAGCTTTCCGATGAGCTGAAGATCATGGGGGCTTCAGAGCTGCTGGACGCGGCCTACAACGCCTGCGCCTACTATTGCGAAAGAGATCAGCAGCGGAAACTGGAGACTGCTGTAAGGGGATTCTCCATAGCAAAAGACGTGCGGGACTGGAGCTACAGGCCGGCCCTGTCAAACTATGACGCCTACGCCGTCATTATCCTGCTGGCCAATTATATGGAACTGAAAGAGGACAGCCAGAGCATCGAGAACTGGATCCGCTACATGGGGGAGAATTATAAGCCGATCAATCCGAATTATAAGGAGATCGAGTACGCGCTTCATCGAGTTGAGGAAAAAGTGCGTGAAAACCGCAAAACAGCGCTTCTGGGTCTTAATGAAGTCGGTAATATCCGGGCGAAATACTTCCGTTACTATAACGACCTGGGCCTTAAGGCTTACCAGCAGGCTAAGACGAACGCAGCCGGGATGGAGGAGGAGGCCGAGCAGAAGGCGGCCCGGATCCTGAGGACCGCGGAGGCCGCAGGCAGCCGTCTGAAGGAGGAGGCCGCAAAAGCCGCCAGGGAACGCCTGATGGAGGCCGGCAGGCAGGAGGAACAGAGATTATCGGATGCGAAAGAGAGAAATGAAAAGCTTTTCCACGCTCCCCGGAGAAAGCGCTGGGAGGAGAGGACAGAGGTTTTTGAAAGAGAATTTGAAAGCCTGATCGGAGGTCTCCGGGATCTGCAGGATTTTGCCGACAGGCTGGAGACGATTGAAAAGGAAAAGAATACCCTTCAGGTTTATGAGCAGTACTATGATCTTTATACACTGATCGCGGAAACCCGGCAAGCTTTTGCCGATAAGACGGAAGCAAAGGAAGGCGATTGGGAAAATGTGCTCCTCTATATGGAGGAATTCCTTGAGATGATCGAGGAAAATCTGGCTGAATTCGGAATCGAGACGATCTCATCGAAACCCGAAAGTCCGGTCAATGAAGAAATCCACGAACTGACGCAGGAGGAGAAGCTTCCGGAGTCCGGAAAGCTTGTGGTGAAGAGGAGTCTGCTCTCCGGTTTCCGTTTCAGGGGCCAGATCCTGCAGAAGGAGAAGATTGAGGCGGAACAAAAATAAGGGAAGGCTGATGAAAGCTTTCCGAAGCATAAAGAAGACCTGCCGCGGCGCGCGCTGCGGCAGGTCTTCTTTATGCGGTTTGTTATTCAATGCGGATCGTCCAACGGGTCTCCCAGCTCTTTTCCGGATCGAGGCTTAGGAGATCGGACTGGAGGGCCAGATTCTCCACAATGCCTTCGCGGGAGGGCAGTGAAGTCCAGGGTTCGACGCAGAGGTAAGGCGCGTCTGTTTTGGGCTTGTGCCAGAAGCCGACGTATCTGAAATCCGGGTAGGAGACCGTAACACGGCGGGAGGTCTTGTCCGAGCAGATGGAAACACTTCTGGCGGCGTTCTGCAGGACGATGGCGTCGTGATCGAAAAGATCGTGGGTGAGCGGGATGATGCGGGAGTCTTTCATTTCATAAAGGCTCACGCGCGGCGTCACCGCCCCGCTGTCCGCCAGGTGGATCCGGTAGGGGTGGGCCTCCTCGTCGAATTCGAGGCGGTAGTCCTCAAAGGAGCTGCCGGCTTCCATCGGGACATTGAAGCCCGGATGGCCTCCGACCGCGAAGAACATACGGCCGCTGCCGGCGTTTTCTACCCGGGTGCCGATCGCGAGGGTCCTGCCTTCCAGCGAGTAGCTGATGCGGTAAATGAAAGAAAACGGATATTTTGCTTTCGTCTTCTCATCCGCGCGAAGGAGGAAAGTCACGCTCGTATCGTTCTGCGCTTCTACGGACAGATCCTCATAGCGCACAAGGCCGTGGTTGCCGAAGCCGTATTCCTTCCCGTTCAGGAGGTACTTGCCCTCCGTGAGCCGGGCGACATAGGGAAAGATGTTGGGCGCGTGGCTCGTCCAGTAAGCGGGGTCTCCCTGCCAGAGATATTCGGTTCCGTCGGCGGAACGGATGGAGCTAAGCTCCGCGCCGGCGGAAGTGACGGAGACGGACAGGTATTCATTTTGGAGTAAGATATTCATTTTCAAAATCTCCTGATCAGAAGCGGATGGTCTTCGGAGCGGCAGAGAAGGAGGAAAAGACGGCGGAGGCGTCCTTGAAATAGAGGACTTCCGTGTTGTCGTCTTCCGCGGAGTACATGGCCTTGAGCGAGGGGTAGGCGTCCAGCATGTGAACCTTGGCTTCAAGCCGCTCGTCCCGCACGAGGATCCCGGAAAGCCTGAGCCAGGTGCCGTTCATGAAGGCGCAGAGCTCGACTTTGGGATTCGCCGCGATCTGCTTCGAGACGTCTTTGGACTTGCCGGTCTGGATGTAGAGCTTCCCTTCGAAAATCTCAGCGGTCCCGAAGGGGCGGACGCGGGGCTGGTCGCCATCCATCGTCGCGAGGTAGTAGGTTTGGGCATCTTTTAAGAATTTGCAGACTTCTTCCATGATATGGGGTATTCCTCTCTTTCCTTAAGGTTTAGCAGGATCGGTTATTCTTCAAATAGTATAGCACGGTTCGCGGATGGGGAAAAGACGCAAATATCCCTCCCGGCGCTTAACGGGGGCGGGATAGGGGCATTTTGTCAGGATGCGGGAAAATAAAGGACGCTGTCTTATGTAAAAAATGTATACAAATAGCGGTAGATTGTTGAAAAAATTTTTAAAAGGAGTAAAATAATAGATTGCCACGTAAAACCAATTTGCTTAAATAAAATCAATCCTTCAAGAAGCAGAAGAAAAATACTGACGAAAGAGGTGACAGAGATGGATGCAAAAATCAAAAAAGGATTGGCTGCACTGCTGGCGCTTTTTATGTTTCTGACATCGGCCCTGCCGGTAGAGGCGGAAACGTTCGGCTTCAGCAATAGCGCTTCCGGGGAGAAGGCTTCCGAGGCGGAGGTATCCGGGGAAGCGGCCGGGAGCAACCATGCGGACAGCGCCGATGCGGATGGAATCTGCGAACAGTCCATTCCCGTGGTCGTGGGCCGGGGGGCGGCGGTGAAACTGGCCGGTCCCATGCCGGAGGACGCGGATGTCGAGGTTCGGGAGACGGAATCCGATCTCGAAGGGGCGCTTTGCGCCTATGACATCACAATCAACGAGGGCTGGCAGCCGAAGGCGGGGGATCCCGTCGAGGTTACCATTCACAACCGGGCGCTTGCGGGGGTGAAGGCTCCCGTGGTTTACCATGTCCTTGGGGACGGGAGCTTCGAGACGGCTGAAGTCGAAAGCTTCGGGGACGGCTATGTCGTCTTCAAGGCGGAGGGCTTCTCCGTCTATGTGGTCGGGGAGTCGACGGCGACCCGGACCTATAAGCTTATGGTTGAAAATGAAGGGAGCTACAGCATTTACCCCTACGCCCTTGCCGGGAGCGAGGAAGGAAACGGGGTCTTCAAGCTGAAGGAGGGGGAGAGCTTCAATCTGCCCCAGCTGGCCGATCGGGAAGATGAGTGCTTCCTGGGCTGGTATACGTCAAATGGAGAGCTGACGGAGAGCGACGCTCCTCTGGTCAGGGTCACGGCGGAGGGCGTCAGCGGGGATGATCCGGAAGTTATGCTTTACGCCCGCTTCGGACGGGCCGTCTATGCGACTTTCTACGCCTATGTGGAGAGCTCTTCCGACGAGATGATCCTGAGCCGGGTCCGGAAGGCGCTGATCGGCGGAAAGGCTTCGATTGACCTTTCGGAGATCCCCCAGCCGGTGCCTTCCGAGGAGCACACTACGTTCAGCAAGTGGCAGGAGTCTGTAAGCCGCAATACTTACGATTCGGACGCGGAGCTGGAGATCAGCAGGGATACGGTCTTTTATCCAAAGTTTGAGACCGTCAGCACGATCAGCTTCCAGTCTGCGGCCATCGGGGAAGGGGCAACCTACATCGCCCACAAAAACGTCCCGAAGACGGCCGGGGAGAATATCGTCAGCGGCAAGCTTTCCGAGGTCCCATCCCGGATGGGCTACACCTTTAACGGCTGGTATACGGAAGCGGATAAGGGCGGGATCCGGATAACGGACGAAAACGCGAATATCCTGAGCGGGGAGGACGGCTTTAACGGCGGCACCCTGTCCGATGGAAAACTGACGGTGTTGGATGATTTCACCCTCTACGGGGGCTGGGATACCGCGCCCTCATCCTTCCGGGTCGTGGTCTGGAAGGAGAAGGTGGAGGATACGGCAAAACTGGCGGATACCGGTGACGGCAGCTGGGCGGTGCCGGAGGAGGAGAAGACCTATGACTACGCCTTCTCGCTGACGCTTGATCAGCATGCGGACAGCAGCGCGGTCTATTCGGGGGATTCGATTCCGGAAGATGACGTCGCGTCTTATAAGGCGATCACGGGAGACTATACGCCGGCCGGCTCCTCGCAGGCGGTCAGCTTCACCGGCTTTAAATTCGAGAAGATGGATTCGCTTACGGACCTCACGGTCGCGGCCAACGGCAGCACGGAAGTGAATATCTACTATGACCGGATCGTGATGACGTATACGTTTACGTATCCGGCAAGTAGTTTTGCGGATGGAGATTGGGAGGATACACACGGTGAGCTGGGGGACGCGGAAAAATATTACATAGATAATGGAACCCGGAGGAAAGAGGTCAGCGGGACATCCACAAAAAAGATCTATTCTTATGAATATGAAGACTTTACCCTTCGGGGCCTCTATGGGAGTACCTTTGAAGCGAATAAGAGTGTAAACGGCGGCAAAACCTGGACGTCATCTATAGAGACAAAGAAAAAGTCGTGCAGTAATACGTCGAATTGGTATGTTAAAAAAACCAGCCATTTTTTTTCAGAATCTACATATGACTGGACTCAAGACGGCAATTACACGCGGGATGAAGATCATACGACAACGGCGGCAGGCGATCCCGAGTCCATTCAATGGTCTTCCAATGGAACCCGCTGCAATCTTCTGACAAACTTTAACCTGGATCCGGGATTTACCGCTCAGGAAACGACTTTTACGGCCTCTCTTGTGGAGGGAGATGATCGACATTACTACTTTTATGTCGGGGAAACCACTAATATAGCCGATGATGGGTCGAAGGATGACTATAGCGGAAGCTCAAGCGATAGTTTTTCTATAACGGATAAGTACGATGGCTATTCGGTAGACAAGCTGGTCGTGAGCAACGGATCGGCAACGGAAACCTACGAGAATATCATTGAAAACGGGGTAACTGCGGGAAACCTGGTGGTAGTTTCAGATGGAAAAATCGTGGTCAAAGAAGGCGCTAAGGTCGTTAAAATCTACAACGTCCCCCAGAAAAAGACGCTGACGGTCAGAAGCAGCGACCGGACGCACCAGGGGAGTCCAAAGGAATACATCGTGCCCTACAACTCGCTGATTAAGGAAGCGCTTCCGGAAAGCCCCTCTTCGGAGGAATTCACTTTCCCGGGAGCTGGGGCCGATGCGGCGGGTTACGAGCTTTGCGGCTATTTCGCCGATGCCGGCCTTACCAAATACGTTGATTTCAGCGGGACGAAGACCCTGGAGGAAGTGCAGAAGCTCTCCAAAGAGATCACGGAGGTTATCGATTACTCTGCCGCCAGGATGCCCAACACGGAGATGGTTCTGTACGCCGGCTGGCTCAAGAAGCGTTTTGTGGTGCAGATCGATCCGGATCACGGGGAGTTCGCCGATACGTCGTCTTCCACCTATTTTAAAGTGGATTACGGGGAATATGTGGTACCCTATGAGGTGCGGAGAAATTATGATGTCTCTTCGGGCGGAAGTTATTACTACCACATTTATACCTACGCGGATTCCGTAAGCGGCAAAGCGGACGATCCGGAAAATCCGAGGAAGGCCAGGTACCAGACCAGCGAGGATGACTGGACTGACGGCAAGACCTATAAACCCAGCGATCTCTTCAGCTTCCTGGGCTGGTACAAGGGGGACTCGCTTTATAATTTCAGCGCTCCGGTGACAGAGGATCTGACGATCAAGGCGCACTGGCTGAAGAGGGGCAAGTATTTCATTTCCTATGAAGGGGGAGAACACGGGACCGCCTCGGCTTTCGACCCAAACGCCTATCAGGATGACGGCCAGGTCGTCATCCTAAACGGGGCCCAGGCGGCTTCCGGCTATGAATTCGTCGGCTGGAGCCTTAAGGATCCGGTGAGCGGCAGCCTTGGGGATGAAATCCTCCGACCGGGGGAGATCTGGACCGTGGATTCCGATTATTCCGGCGAGCTTAACGAGGAAGACAAGGGGACGATCACCCTCGCGGCCCGCTATGAACAGGCTAATTCCACCTATGTGGAATTCGACAAGAACGCGGCCGGGGCTGTTTACAGCGGAAGCGCGGCGGATTACAGCGGATCGGGAAGCTATGGGCTGACGGATAACGGCTACCGGATCAGCGCCCTTGCGCTGAATCAGGAGATCGAGCTGGATTCGGGCAGCAAGTTCGCAAGAAGCGGCTATCAGCTCGCAGGCTGGGCCAAAGAGCCGGCGGCGGAAAACCCGGATTTTACCCTGGCGGATATCCAGAGCGGAAATGTCCGTTACGCGCTGGACAATGAGGGCGCCAATGTCCTCTACGCGGTCTGGAAGCCCTTCTATACGGTGACCTTCAACGCGAACGGGGGAACCTGGCTTTCGGCTCCGACCGGCTTTGAGATAGACGACGATGATAACTATTATGTGAAGGTGCTCAAGGGGGCGACGGTGACGGCGCCGGATGCGGCGCCCGATAAGACCGGGGTCGGCTTTGCCGGCTGGGCGGCTTCGGCCTCCGCGGAGGAAGCGCTTGATCTTTCCGCTTATCCGATCAACGCCAATACCCAGTTCTATGCGGTCTGGTCTTATGACCGGAACATTGACGGCTTCCTGCTTTTTGTCGGCAGCGAGCTGATCAAGGAGTCGGACGGGGTCACCTATACCCGGGTGGATGATGTCCCTAGCGGCCTGGTCCATGAGAAGAAAGAAGACATCAATGAGCTGATCCAGGCGGGAAACTATGTCAACGGCGCGGCCTTCAACCACATCGAGGTCTGGTCTTACGCCGATACCTCGGACGACCGGGCCAATCCGGGCAACAAGTCCAAGGTCTATGAGATCGGCCGGATTTATGACAGCACGGGGGTTCACACTTTCTATACCCTGGCGGCCGATCCGAAGACCGCGATCCTTCTGGATGCGGCGCACGAGCTGGTTCTCGTCTGCGACAAGAAGTATACCGTGACCTATAACGTGACGGATAACGGCAATCCGGTTTCTGACTGGACGGAGTATATCAACGGGCCGGAGACGCTGGATCTGGGCGAGGACCTGGAGCTGACCTATAAGGTGCCCGCCGGGACCTACAAGCGGATCACGGCTGCCTACAGCGTCAACGGAGGGGAAGAGAAGAATCTTTCCACCGCCCTTTTCGCTTCGAAAGTCCTCTATCGGGATGAGGATGACAATGTGCAGATCGATGGGAATGTCGTGGTTAACGTCACGTATACGGACGCGGAATCTTTCGGCATAAATGGAAATATCACGAATGGCGGTCTCTGCGACGACGTCGCTACCAATGTGGAGGCGAAATTTACGCATAAGGATTCGGCTGGGACAAAAAGCGCGGGAAACAATGCGGTGTTTTACATTTATGGAAATTATAATGGGAATAGCGGTTCCGATCAGGCTTATGTCCTTAAAGGACTGGATCTGAATGGTCAGCGGATAGAACTTCCTGTCGGCACAACGAGCGGAATTTCCAAAACTGAAACATTGGATGATCCTAACGGTAATTATTCCGACATTACGATTGAACTTTTGGGAATTAAACAGTTGATGGGATGGTATGCATTTGATGAAAGCAACAATGGGAGCAGCTGGCTTATTCCGAATATAGATAACACAATTAATAAGAACAATATAACATTGAACGGTACTCCTATAAGCGACGCTGGCGATCATATGTACGACAACTCAATATATAACACGGTTTATAAGGTGACGATCACGAATCTTCATGAAGATATCGTCGCGACAGGTGAATTCCAGCAGCACAACGTTCCCGAACTGGCACTTGAGGATCTCACCGGCATCAGCCAGACCGCCGCGAGTGAGACGAATGATGAGAAGTATGCGGGCGGAACGAATCAATGTTATCCGAAGACGGTCATCAAAAAAGACAATAATATCTACAAGGCCGCTCACGGGTCGGCAACCATGTACAGCGTTGTCCTTATCAAGGTAAAGCCGGGATACAATCCTTACAGCGCCGTCTACGGTACGGAGGAGGATTCGTCGCTTCGCATTCTCTATAATGAAACGCCTTACGATACGGTAAAAAATGGTATCCTTCCGGGGAGCACGATTAAGGAGCTGGCAGATGGATATAGCAGCGCCCATACAAATAATAAGTATGCGGGCCTGGAGGCGGCTGAATACTCCGATTCCGCCTATAACTGGTACGGCTGGATCCTGGAAACCTCAGGCAATCAGGATGTAAACCAGCAGGAAATGATCATCCATCTCTCCCCCTACACCTACCAGGTCCGCTATGATCTGGCCGGAGGCTCGGTAGCGGCGGACGACCGGGATACGTCCAACTATGTATACGGCGACGGCTATTTTACAGATCGGGCCCAATACTCGGTGCTGGCTGACGCGGGATCGACGAAAGTGACGGTTTCCGCGGCCATACCAACCAGAGAGGGTTATAAATTTACGGGCTGGAAGCTGACCGGGAGCGAGACGACTTATTCGGCGGGAGACGTCATCAGCGTCAACAGCCTTACGGTCGGACACGCAACGCCCACCAGCGGCACTGCGGACGCCTACGGCCAGTCCTCCGAGGGCATGCAGTACGTCCTGACCGCCCAGTGGGAGTCCACCTCCGAAAGCGGCGGCAGCGGCTCCGGGACGGCCGACTACGAGACCGTTTATGACTACTCGGAGTATCAGCAGGTCGAGACGATTCCGGAAGGATGCACTCTTGAGAAATCCGGCAGCGACCAGGGAAGCGCCGGAGCGAGTTCGGCGTATAACTATAAAGACTACAGCTCTTCCGATGGGACGGTCTACCGGCAGATCAACGAGGGTCCGATTTACAAACGCCTCTATGATATGGAAAAGACCGGAACGGTTGGAAGCTCGGTCATCACGAGGGAGGAGGCGATCCCGGCGGGCTTTCAATTAAAGGACAGCTGGTCCGTAAGCCGGATCGACTCCCTGAAAAAGGAATCGGACCTTGATGAAGGGGAGACCCAGCGGATTGTCCTCTATTTCGATAAGGTCTATGCCGCCTCGGTCTACTGGGCCGTGTTGGATTCCTCCGGGAACCTGGCCAAGCTGGGCAACCGCTATGTAAGCGGCAACAGCGCAACCTTCTCCCAGGCCATCACGAGCCTTGATATCCCGACGGAAGAGAAGCAGTTCGGCTCCGCGGATGGCAGCGATTACGAGGCTCCGGCAAGGCTGCTGCTTAACGGGGTGACGGAATATGATTTGGTCAAAGTGGCGGTTCGGGACAATGACGACGGTTTGGCGGAAAATGACAGCCTTCTGACCGAATGCGCAAGCGGCGCGGCGACCCTGCAGGCGACCTGGAGCGGGCTTCGCTATTATGATGGGCTAAAGAATGACGATACGGCGGCAGGGTCCGCATCTCGTGCGGACGGAACGCTGGGAATCTACTTCATCTACAAGGAGCATGCGCTGCCCGCGCCCACCTCGGCGGCGCAGAGAAGCGTCCCCTGGCTTGTCATGGCGGCGTTTGCCGGAGGCCTGCTGCTCCTTGTCAGGAAAAAAAGGCTGCTGTAAGAAAAGGATATGGGGCGGCCGGCTCCATTATGGTATTGCCCGCCGGACGCTTGCCGTACCCGCAATTCTTCACAAGGAACTCCGAAGTTTTATCGCTTCGGGGTTCTTTTCATTTTTCTTACACATGTTTTTCGTGCAAATCGCTTAGATACGTGTTATCATACAAAGGAGACTTGAATACAATTACGGTAGCTGTTCAGTACCCCCATTCGCGGCCGCAGGCGGCCGCTTCATGAGGGCGGTCAGAGACGCTTCGCG
>JAILID010000053.1 GCA_024695465.1 Lachnospiraceae bacterium
CAGAGAAGGTTGCAAATTGACAATTAAACAGACGGAAGCCCTGAAGAAGAGGCGTGCAGATTTACTACACCAATTACTACACCAAATTGGTGTAGAAACACAAATACCTGCGTGAAGTTATGAACGTTTTTTGGGAAAAAATTCTGATATAATTAGTATTGACTCCTTAAAAAAATCGTTTATAATGAGTTTTGTGAAGAAAAATAGACTTTTTTCACAAATATTCACAACAGGAATTCTTCGGGGCGGGGTGAAATTCCCCACCGGCGGTACAGCCCGCGAGCCGCACAAACGATGTGCGCGCATGATCCGGTGTAAATCCGGAGCCGACAGTATAGTCTGGATGAGAGAAGGATGCATCTTTATCTGCATTTCAGGCGCCCCGGACCGAAAGGTTCGGGGTTTTCTTTTGCGGACAGGATGCAGATCAGGTCACGAAACTCCTGTATAACAAGCTGCCTCCGGCAGGGAGGATGATAGAAATGCCGCTGCCCGGCAGATCGCTTCCGCAACCCGGGCCGCAGCGCAAACACGAAAGGAGTTGCCATGACAACTGAAAAAACTGCATCCGTCAAACCCGCAAAAACCTCCATTGCGGCGACCCGCAGGATCGCCTTCTGCGGCGTATTCGGCGCCATCGCGGCCGTACTCATGCTTTTCGAGATCCCGCTGCCCTTCGCTCCGGCCTTCTACAAGCTCGATTTGTCCGAGCTGCCGGTCCTGATCGGCTCCTTCTGCTTCGGACCCGTCGCCGGCGCGGTTATTGAGCTCGTCAAGATTCTTCTCAAGATGCTGATAAAGGGAAGCTCGACCGCAGGCGTCGGCGAGCTGGCCAACTTCATCGTCGGCTGTTCCCTGGTCGTTCCCGCGGGCTTCCTTTACAGCAAAATGAAAACCAGAAACGGGGCGATCCTCGGAATGGCTGCCGGAACCGTCATCATGACCATCCTCGGCTGCTTCATCAACGCCTTCGTCCTCCTGCCCTTCTACGCGAACGCTTTTGAAATGCCGATCGACGCGCTCATCGGAATGGGAACCGCGGTCAACGCCTCGATCACCGACCTCTTCTCTTTCGTCATGCTGGCGGTGGCGCCCTTCAACCTTCTGAAGGGAATCGTCGTTTCCGTCCTCACTTTCCTCCTCTATAAGCGCATCAGCCGCCTGGTAAAAAGCGCGGAGGATTGACAGGCATCTGACAGGAGTCCCACACAGCCGGAAGTTTTCGGCGGCGCGGGGCTTCTTTTTGTCAACAGATGTGTTATACTTTGTATGAAGCCGGAAGAGCCGGCAAGGATAGCGATTGAAGACTAAGGAGGGTTCTTTTCATGAAAAATGAACGTTGGGTATTCCACTCAGACACAAAGCCGGAGGACCTGGGAAACGGCGTGATCCGCCGGGTTCTGGCTTATTCGGATGATCTGATGGTTGTGGAAAATGAATTTACCGAAGGCGCGGTAGGCGCGCTCCACAGCCACCCCCACACCCAGATCACGTATGTAAAAAGCGGACGCTTTGCCTTCACGATCGGCGATGAACAGCACATTGTCTCGGAGGGCGACACCCTGCTCAAGACGGACGGCGTCATTCACGGCTGCACCTGTCTTGAGGCCGGTATTCTGCTCGATATCTTCAATCCCTATCGCAAGGATTTCGTAGAAGACTGATGACGCAGACCGCTGAGAGCATTGCAGGAAACGCAATGCTCCCTTTGCAAGGCTTTCGCCGAAAACCGGAAATTACTACAGCGAAAAAAGTCTCGCCGGAAACCCGGCGGGATCTTTTTTCGCTGTTTTGTTTGAAGCTGCCCCTTCTAAGCGAATCCCGCGTCCTTGCTCTCGGAGCAGAATTAAAATCCTATGCGATACAGGATCTCACAGCGCCCTCATGGTAAAGGTCAGCGTGAGCGGTTTTGTATTGTCGATCAGATACTCCGGATGCGTAAGCGCGCCCCAGGTATCGTCCCCTCCGACTCCCATCTGGGCCAGCCCTACGCGGACACAGGTATTCAGAACCGGCGGCAGCTCGTTCGGATGCCTTGCGCATTCAATTTCATGGGGGGAATGCGCAAGTACGGAAATGGACAGCTCCTCTCCCTCGAAGCGGAGGCCCCGCCCGTTCCGGTCGGTCAGCTCCAGCCAGCGGACGCCGGTATGGTTGCCGCTCTCCTGCGGCCGCAGATATCCGGCAGTATTCTCCTCTACGGTTCTCTCATAAATTCCGAGCTTTGCATGATTTCGGTCCGCATAAGTCTCGTCCGGTCCCAGCCCGTACCAGCGCATCCGGTCAAAATCCGCGTCGAGCGTAAAGAGCACGGAAAATTCCGGCAGTTCCCCGATATCCGCAGAGGCGTCCATCTTGAGCGTCACATCGGCGCTTCCGTCTGAATGCGCGTAATAAGACAGGGAGCAGGCCATAGGCGGACGGACCGGAAGCTCATAGAGGAAGGTTACCTTTACCCCGTCTGCCTGCTGCTCCACCTTGTAGTCATGGGCGCCTCTCCCGTGTCCCGTCTTATTCGTCAGGTACATGGACGCCAGCTTCCATTGCCCGGCCCGGAAGGGGAGAAGGTTCGCCGTATCATTCTCTGTCAAAGGTCTCCAGAAATTCGGCCTTGGCATCTGCCTGAGCAGCTCTCTTCCCGCCGCCCTTAAGGATATCAATCCTCCCGCAAGGTTCGAAAAGAGGTAATCATAGCCTTCTCCCCGGATCCCGGTATTGTGCCAGCCTTCCGTGACGAGGAATTTCATTTTTTTATGATCTGCCGGCAGAATCTTTCCAAATACATACTGGCCGAAAGCGGTCTCGTGCCCTGCCCGGGCCCAAGCCGTATCTTCCCGAAGGCGCAGGGAGACCGTAACCGCATACTCTCCTTCTCCCTCCGGCAGCGAAAACGGAAGCGGGAATCTGCCTTCCGAAAGCGGCGGCAGGGGAAAACGGGTCCTCTCTTCGTGGAGCAGCTTTCCTTCCCGCTCCAGCGTGACAAACGCGTCATACATTCCCGCGTCGACAAAAAGCATCCGATTGGAGAGGACGACTAAAAGACCGTCTTTTTCGGATTTCTCAAAGGAGATCCGGACCGGGGCGTAGGAATAGCGGACTTCCTGCATTTTGGGAGAAGGCTCCCGGTTCAGCGCGTAGACGAGTCCGTTGCCCGAGAAGCTCCCGTCATTCGGGCGGTCATCAAAATCCCCGCCGTATCCAAGATATTCCTTCCCATAACGATCCCTGGTCACGATCGCCTGGTCGATATAGTCCCATATAAAGCCGCCCTGATAGAGCTTCTCCTCCCAGGCCAGGTCGGAATATTTGACCAGTGCCCCATTCGAATTGCCCATCGCGTGAGCGTATTCGCAGCAGATATAGGGCTTATCCCTGTGTTCTTTCAGATATTCCCGGATCTCGTCCACCGGCGTATACATGGTGCTGAAGACGTCGGTCGCGTCCGGAAAACGAAGATCGTGGCAGACCCCTTCATAGTGGACAAGCCGGGTCGGATCCCAGCTTCTAAGGGCGTCGTGCATGTACTGGAAGTTTTCGCCGTTCAAAGATTCGTTTCCCAGAGACCAGAAAAGAATGCAGGGATGATTCTTGTCCCGCTCAAACATGGATCTGGCGCGATCCAGTACCATCGCCTGATATTCAGGCCGGTTCCCGGGCACCGCGGCGGCCAACGGCAGAAGCCCGCGCCACACAGCATCCCACAGGCCATGGCTCTCCAGATTCACCTCATCGATCACATAAAGCCCAAAACGGTCGCAGAGACGGTAAAATTCCGTCCGGTTTGGATAATGGCTCGTCCTCACCGCATTGATGTTATTCCGCTTCATGGTGATCAGATCCTGTTCAATCTCTTTCGCGCTGATACAGCGGCCGCTCTTAGCGGAAAACTCATGACGGTTGACGCCGTTAAAGACAATCCGTTTTCCATTCAGGCACATGACTCCGTCCTTCAGCTCAAAACGGCGGAAGCCTGCCTTCTCAGAAATGAATTCCATGACGTTTCCATCATTGTCCAGCACCGTAATCAGAAGCTCATAGAGATAGGGATCTTCCGCGCTCCAGCAGCGGGGATTGCAGACCGGAAAATCAATGGCGGAATCAGAAGAAAAATGCGATTCAAAATCCACAAGGCATGTCCCCCGGTCTCTGAGCCTTATGTGGAGGCTTCCCGAGCCGGAACCGGAAAGAATAAGGCGCACCCGGGCGTTCTCATAGCTGTTGTCCAAAAGCGTCCGAATCGTCAGATCCCGGATATGAACCGCCGGGATCGTGTAGAGATAGACGTCCCGGAAGATGCCGGAGAAGCGGAAGAAATCCTGATCCTCGCACCAGCATCCCGCGGTAAAACGGAAAACCTGAACGGCAAGGCGGTTTTCATTTTCATAATCGATATAGGGCGTAAGATCGAATTCGGACGGAGTAAAGGCGTCCTCACTGTAGCCGACATACTGTCCGTTCAGCCACAGAGCAAAGCCGCTTTCGACCCCCTGGAAGGAAATGAAAACCGGTCCATTCTTCATCCGTTCCGGAAGGAAAAAGAAATGAACGTAACTGGCGGTCGGATTGAAATCCGTCGGGATCTGCCCGGGTCGGATCGCCTCATGTCCGTCCCAGGGATACTGCGTATTGACATAGGAGGGCCTCCCATAGCCCTGCATTTCCAGATGGCCCGGTACCCGGACATCATTCCAGCCGGTCACATCGTAATCCGGCTTAAAAAAATCAGCAGGCGCCTGGGATATGGAAGACGCGTAGGAAAGCTTCCAGGTTCCGTTCAGGAATTCTTTAAAATCCGATACGCCGCCCTCGGAGGCTTTCTCCGAGCTGTAATATTCATGATCTGAATGAACCGGAAGGCGATTGTCCATAAAGATCTCCGGATCGGCAATTATGTCATAATTAAAGTCTTTCATGTCAGAAACTCCTTTATAAGAAAACAAACATGCCGCAGCTGGCGCCGCGAATCAGCTGATATTACTTTTGGATGTCCCTCTCTGAAAACTCATGAATCCGAACGCGAAAACGCGTTTTTCATTTTCATACTCACCTCATAAAGCACCTTGCCAAGCACTGCATCCGTCTCTTTTGCCGCCATTTTCGCCAACTCCGAATTACATTGTTCAAGGTAAACTCTTGTGGACTCCTTTTTGGAAATGAAACCCTTATCCATCTCCCGCAGAAGCCTCTGCCCCTCCGCGTGAACTTTGTTCTGATAGCGCTCCACAAGAACGCCGGCCGCTCCGTATCGGGCGTCCGCCAAGGCTCCGAGAAGGCGGTTCGCCCAATAGAAATTCTCAGTGCTTACCCGGGCATCCGTATTCTTCAAATATTCCGGCGTATCCTCGACATTCGCGTAGAAAGGAATAAACGCATTGAAAACATTGGAGCCCATGGCGATCCACTGTATAGCCATGATCTCCTCGGGCTGATAGGGACGAAGCTGGGTCAGCGAAATGAAATTATTGCGGTTGATCCCGATCGGCCGGTATTTTCCCCGATAAGACGAGTCGCCATGATCTCCGTAGGGATCATAAGGCGTCCCTTCAAAATGGGATGATAGCACGTTTTTGACATCTTCAACCGTAATCTTCCGTTCCGGAGTGAGGCACCAGGGCAGATCGTCCGATTCCGGTGTGAGTTCCGCATCCGGACTGTCCCAGTTGATATAATGGGGATTAAAATAGCGAAGCATATACCAGGCCCGGGGCGTATTGTATACATGATCCGATTCAGTCCGGCTGCCAAAAGCGCCGCGAACGTCGAATTCAGTCTTGGCGGCCAGTTCATTCCCTCCTTCATCCGGGTTCAGAGTGACATCCAGATGATTCTGACGGATAAAATCCAGCAGATCGGCAGAACACAAATGGGCTTCTTTTTTGCCAAAGGCGTCGCTGAAGTCAAAGCTGTCAATCCCCTGCTGATTCGGCATGACGACATACTTGTCGTCCGGAACTCTTCTGGCGATCCAATGATGTCCCCCGACGCTTTCAAACCACCATACTTCGTTGACATCCTGGAAACCGATGCCGTTCATCTCATAAGTGCCGTATTGTTCAAGGAGACTTCCCATGCGCTGAACGCCCTCCCGGGCCGATTTAATATAAGGCAGGATAATCGTCAGGAGGTCTTCTTCTCCGATTCCATCCGGAACCAGGGGATCCGCTCCCAGCACCCGGGGATTGGAGGTGATCGTTTCGGTCTCGGTCATGGCGACGTTAAGCTCATTAATTCCGGCTTCGCCCCAGATTCCCTCATCCGGAAGCGCATTGGGAACCGCCGTGTAACGAAGCGGCTCCTCCGGCAGATCCATTTCAAAACCCGACAAAACAGATTTATAATGACGCGGCTGGCGGTCAGGCGTCACAACAATAAATTTCTTGGGCGTAAATTCACCCGCGCAGGAATCTTCATTCCTGGCCATAAATGTCGATCCGTCATAAGTTGCTTTTTTTCCAGCTAAAATCGTTGTGCAAGGCATCTTCAGCGTCCTCCAAATATACAGTAACGTAACTATTCATCAGCGAAAAAATCAAATCCGTCGGCAGGGTATTGCCCGCCGGATCGCTCCGCGCTTTGCGCTCCCGCGATCCTTAACAAAAAACTCATGCTTTGACTCGGCGCTTCGCGCCGCAAGCATTCGTTTTTTGTTAGCGTCGCTCATGTTCGTGCTGCCGGTTTCACGCAAGCGCGACCGGCAGCACGAACATAGCGACCGGGCAATATCATAAAAAATCCGGGACATGCAAACATGCCCCGGAAACATAATCCTAAGAACTTCCTTATTCGACGACGGAAGCAACACGGCCAGAACCAACCGTACGGCCGCCTTCACGGATAGCAAAGGTAAGACCCTGCTCCATAGCGATCGGATGGATGAGCTCGATTGCCATCTCAACGTTGTCACCAGGCATGCACATCTCAGTGCCTTCCGGAAGGGAGATAACGCCGGTAACGTCAGTTGTTCTGAAGTAGAACTGCGGACGATAGTTGTTGAAGAACGGAGTATGACGGCCGCCTTCATCTTTGGTCAGAACGTAAACCTGAGCGGTAAACTTCTTGTGGCAGGTAACCGTACCCGGCTTGGCAACGACCTGGCCGCGCTCGATACCGGTACGCTCAATACCGCGAAGCAGAACGCCGATGTTGTCGCCGGCTTCAGCGTAGTCAAGGAGCTTGTGGAACATCTCGATACCGGTAGCAACAGAGGTTCTCTTCTCCTCGCGAACGCCAAGGATCTCGACCGGATCATTGAGCTTCAGCGTACCGCGCTCAACACGGCCGGTAGCAACCGTACCACGGCCGGAAATCGTGAAGACATCCTCGACCGGCATAAGGAACGGCTTATCCGTATCACGAACCGGATCCGGAATCCACTCGTCAACTGCATCCATAAGCTCCATGATGCTGTCAGCCCAGGCAGATGTGCTGGCAGTATCCTCAAGAGCCTTAAGAGCAGAACCGCGGATGATCGGCGTATCGTCGCCCGGGAACTCATACTCGTTCAGAAGATCACGGATCTCCATGTCGACGAGGTCAAGAAGCTCCTCATCATCAACCATGTCAACCTTGTTCATGAAAACAACGATCGACGGAACGCCAACCTGGCGGGCAAGAAGGATATGCTCCTTCGTCTGAGCCATAACGCCGTCAGTAGCCGCGCAGACAAGAATCGCGCCGTCCATCTGAGCAGCGCCGGTGATCATGTTCTTGACATAGTCAGCATGGCCTGGGCAGTCAACGTGAGCATAATGTCTCTTCTCAGTCTCATACTCAACGTGAGCAGTCTGGATCGTGATACCACGCTCTCTCTCTTCCGGTGCCTTATCAATATTCGCGAAATCAACAAACTGGTTGCCTGCGCAGGGAACCCTGTGAGCCAGAGTCTGTGTGATCGCAGCGGTAAGGGTAGTCTTGCCGTGATCGACGTGGCCGATGGTACCGATGTTAACATGCGGTTTGCTTCTCTCAAACTTCTGTTTTGCCATTTTAAATAATTCCTCCTTAATGACGCGCTATGGTGCGCACACTCTGTTCTTTATAAAGTGCTAGAATAGATTATATTTCAAATCCGTTGTATTTGCAAGTAGTTTTTCCACTTGCAAAAGGAATAAGCACTGCTCAATCCTTGTTTCCAAGAATCTTCGCGGCTACATTCTTCGGAACCGGCTCGTATTTCTCAAAGAACATCGAGTAGTTGCCGCGTCCCTGGGTCTTGGAACGAAGGTCAGTCGCATAACCGAACATAGCGGAAAGCGGAACATAACCGGTTACCTGCTTGCCGTTGCCGACATCTTCCATTCCCTCGATTCGTCCCCGGCGGGAATTGATATCGCCGATAACGTCGCCCATATACTCCTCCGGCATCGTCACCTCAACCTTCATGATCGGCTCAAGGAGGATCGGATCCGCCTTCTTCATAGCTTCCTTGAAGCACATGGAACCGGCCACATGGAAGGCCATTTCAGAGGAGTCAACTTCATGATAGGAGCCGTCGTAGCAGTTCGCGTTGATGCCGACAACCGGATAACCGCCGAGCGTACCTGCCTTCATGGCATCCTGAATACCGTCGTCAACTGCGGGAATGTATTCCTTCGGAATAGCGCCGCCGACAACCGTGCTTTCGAAATGATACAGGTTTTCGCCGTTCGGATCCATCGGGGTAAAGATGCACTTGCAGTGACCGTACTGGCCATGGCCGCCGGACTGCTTTGCGTACTTGAACTCCTGCTGTACTTCCTTGCCGAAAGTCTCCTTGTAGGAAACCTGAGGCGCGCCGACATTCGCTTCCACATGGAACTCGCGGAGAAGACGATCGACGATAATCTCCAGATGAAGTTCGCCCATTCCGGCGATGATCGTCTGGCCGGTTTCCGAATCCGTATGCTGCTTGAACGTCGGGTCTTCTTCAGCCAGCTTAGCCAGCGCGTTTCCGAGCTTGTCCTGGCCGGCTTTGGTCTTGGGTTCGATAGCGAGCTCGATAACCGGCTCCGGGAACTCCATGGACTCAAGAATAATCGGATGCTGCTCATCGCAAAGGGTATCGCCCGTTGTCGTCTGCTTAAGGCCGATGGCCGCAGCGATATCACCGGAATAAACCTTGTCAAGCTCCATCCGCTTGTTTGCGTGCATCTGAAGAATACGCGCGACACGCTCCTTCTTGCCCTTACTGGAATTCAGAGCATAGGAACCGGAGTTTAAGGTTCCGGAATAAACTCTGAAATACGCAAGTTTTCCGACAAAAGGATCGGTCATAATCTTAAACGCAAGCGCGGAGAAGGGTTCGCTGTCGGAAGCGTCCCGGTGGTCTTCCTTTCCGTCCGGATCGACGCCCTGAATAGCAGGAATGTCAAGCGGGCTCGGCATGTACTCAACAACCGCGTCAAGCATCTTCTGTACGCCCCTGTTGCGATACGCGCTGCCGCAGCAGACCGGAATTGCGGTGCCTTCGCAGCAGCCCTTCCTCAAAGCAGCCTTCAGCTGTTCCGTAGAGGGTTCCTCGCCTTCAAGATAAAGCATCATGAGTTCTTCGTCGAGATCGCAGATCTGCTCGATCATCTTATCTCTCCATTCCTGGGCTTCCTCTTGCATTTCCTCAGGGATTTCGACGATCTTAACGTTTTTGCCTTCCTTGTCTTCGTAGTAATAGGCCTTCATGTCGAAAAGATCGATAAGGCCGACGAAATCGCTTTCTTTACCGATCGGGATCTGAAGGCAGATCGGGTTTTTGCCCAGACGCGTCCGGATCTGATCGACAGAGCCGAAGAAGTTCGCTCCGATGACGTCCATCTTATTGATGAAGGCCATACGCGGAACATTATACTTGTCTGCCTGGCGCCAGACATTCTCGGACTGGGGCTCAACGCCGCCCTTGGCGTCGAAAACGCCTACTGCGCCGTCGAGGACTCGGAGTGATCTCTCAACCTCAACCGTGAAGTCAACGTGACCCGGCGTATCAATGATGTTGATACAATGCTCAAGCGCTCGCGGCTTCGGCTGGCCGGTTTCCTCCAGTGTCCAATGGCAGGTCGTCGCGGCAGAGGTGATCGTGATTCCCCTCTCCTGCTCCTGGGCCATCCAGTCCATGGTTGCTGTCCCCTCATGGGTGTCGCCAATCTTGTAGTTAACACCGGTATAATACAGGATCCTCTCTGTCAGTGTCGTCTTACCGGCATCAATATGGGCCATAATACCGATGTTCCTGGTTCTTTCAAGAGGATATTCTCTTCCAGTATCAGCCATGTAATGTCCTTTCTTAAATCAATCAGAATCGATAATGACTGAACGCCTTGTTGGCCTCAGCCATACGATGCATTTCTTCTTTACGCTTCACGGAAGCGCCCGTGTTATTGATGGCATCAAGAATCTCATTCGCAAGACGGTCTTCCATGGTCTTCTCGGAACGCTTTCTCGAGAAGCCGGTAAGCCAGCGAAGAGCCAGCGCCTGACGTCTCTCGGGTCTGACTTCGATCGGCACCTGATAGGTGGCGCCGCCGACACGTCTCGCCTTGACTTCGAGAACAGGCATGATGTTGTTCATAGCTTCTTCAAATGCTTCAACTGCCGGTTTTCCGGACTTATCTTCGACCTTCGCAAATGCATGATAAACGATCTTCTGGGCAACGCCCTTCTTGCCGTCGAGCATGATCTGGTTGACCAGCTTTGTGACAAGAACGCTGTTGTACATCGGATCCGCTAAGGTCTCACGCTTTGTAGTA
>JAILID010000013.1 GCA_024695465.1 Lachnospiraceae bacterium
TAAGGATCTTATCCGGCGTATCGTCAGCAGCGGAGCAGGTGAAACATATATGTAAGTTTTTTGTTGATTCCTCGTCTGTTTGTGGTATTATTATGATGCTGTATGATTCGAGATAACGTCCTGTTTGTTTATTGATGAAAAAGGAGATAAGAAGTTTGAAAAAAGGAGCCGTCAGATTCATTCTATTAAGTGTATTTATGTTGGGAGCCGCAGGACTCTTGCCGTTTTGCTCTGCCCCTGTCGACGTCTACGCAATTGAGCTGCCGATGATCACGGATGGAGACATTGTATCGGGCGGAACTGATTCCGGCAGTGAAAGCAGCGGGAATCAGCAGGCAGGAACGGAGAGCCAGCCGGCCCAGCAGGAGACGCCGGCGGAAAGCCAGAGCCAAGCGGCCCCGCAGGAGACGCCGGCGGAAAGCCAGAGCGAGCCGGCCCCGCAGGAGACACCGGCGGAAAGCCAGAGCCAGCCGGCCCAGCAGGAGACGCCGGCGGAAAGCCAGAGCCAAGCGGCCTCGCAGGAGACGCCGGCGGAAAGCCAGTCCCAACCGGAGAGCCAGTCGGCTTCTCCGTCGGAGAGCCCTTCCTCTTCATTTGAAAAGCCAGAAGACAATACAGCTGTTCAGGTGTCAGACAACGAAATGCCTCTGATCCTCCCGGAAGATAACGGGTCAGATTCGACAGAAAGGGAAAACGAGACGGCCGGCAGCGAGACGACAAGTTCGCAGAGCACCTCATCAACTGATAAGACGACAAGCTCGCAGAGCACAACATCATCCAATAAGACGACAAGCTCGCAGAGCGCAACATCATCCAATAAGACGACAAGTTCGCAGAACACCTCACCTGCCGGGACGACAGGCAGCTCGCAGAACACACCAGCCGGCGGGACGACAGGCGGCTCGCAGAACTCATCAGTCGGCGGCAACACAGGCGGCTCGCAGAACACACCAGCCGGCGGGACGACAGGCGGCTCGCAGAACACGGCCGCTCAGTCAGCAGCAGCTTCGGGGAATTCCGAAGGATCCGGCCGGACATCGGCTTCATCAGGCAGCAGCGCCTCTTCCTTATCGACAACGGAAAGCCGCAAAACCAGCGTTGCAGTCATCAAAAAAAAGGATACGCAGACAGAATCCGAAAGCGAAAGCGAAAGCAGCAGTGAACGCTCCGGGATAAGCCCTGCCGAAAGCCTGGCTGAAAGTCTGACTGAGAGCCTGGATTCAAACAAAACCAGGATTTTTGATTCGAACCGAAGCGACAGTCTTGCGGAAGAAAGCGAAGCCGCGAATACGCAGAAGCAAAAGACATCGGGGCCGGGCGCTGTGATAAAAGCGCTGGGAATTATTCTCTATATCGGCATTGCCGCCGCCTTCATCGCCGCAATAGCCATTTACATCAAGAGGGATAATATTTTTTAAAAAAGGAAAAAAAGAATGACCGGAAAGGTTTCCGTAAAATCCGGAAGAAGGCGTCCGCATTTGTCCAATTGACAAAATCCCCCGTTACTGGTATTATCAGCAGGAAATCCGAAAACAGTACGAAAGGAAGGCAAAATGTCACCAAGACATCTTATCAGTCCACTTGATTTTTCTGTCGAGGAGCTTGACAGGCTCATGGATCTCGCCTCCGACATGAAAAGCAATCCCGGGAAATATGCTCACGTATGCGATGATAAACGAATTGCCACCCTGTTCTATGAGCCCAGCACGCGAACGAGACTCTCCTTCGAAGCAGCTATGATGAATTTAGGCGGCAAGGTACTGGGCTTCTCCTCCGCAGACAACTCCTCCGCGGCCAAAGGAGAAAGCGTAGCCGACACCGTCCGCGTCGTCTCCTGTTACGCCGACATCGTCGCGATGCGCCACCCGAAAGAAGGAGCGGCCCTCGTCGCCTCCATGAAGTCCCTTGTCCCGGTCATTAACGCCGGAGACGGCGGTCATCAGCATCCGACCCAGACCCTTACCGACCTGCTGACGATCCGCTCCTTAAAAGGCGGCTTTAACGGCCTCACCTACGGCCTCTGCGGCGACCTCAAATTCGGCCGCACCGTTCATTCCCTGATTGAAGCCCTCTCCCGCTATGAGAACGTCCGCTTCGTCCTTATTTCCCCCGAAGAACTCAGGATTCCCAGTTATATCCGGGAAGAATTGAAAACGAAGGGCATCCCCTTCGAGGAAGTCGTCCGCCTGGATGAATCGACCATGAAAGATCTCGACATCCTCTACATGACCCGGGTCCAGAAAGAACGTTTCTTCAACGAAGAAGACTATCTGCGAATGAAAGATTTTTATATTCTTGACAAGGAGAAAATGAAAGTCGCTCCCGCAAAAATGCTGATCCTCCACCCGCTTCCCCGCGTTAACGAGATCGCGGTCGAGGTGGACGAAGATCCGAGGGCAGCCTACTTCGCCCAGGCCCATTACGGCGTCTATATCCGCATGGCTCTTATCTATACCCTGCTCGGAATAGGAGGTGAAGGCTGATGGCAGGAAAATATGACTCCGCGCTCTCCATCGGAGCTCTGGAAGAAGGATTTGTACTCGACCACATCAAAGCCGGCAATGCGATGACCATTTACCGGGACTTAAAGCTCGGGAAGCTGGACTGCACCGTCGCCATCATCAAGAACGCCTCGTCGGATAAGATGGGCCGCAAGGACATCATCAAAGTGGCCTGCCCGATCGACTACTTAGACCTCGACGTTCTCGGCTATATCGACCACAACATTACCGTCAACGTGATCAAAGACAATAAGATTATTGAGAAGAAGCGCCTTGCTCTTCCAAAACGCATCGTCAATGTGATCCGCTGCAAGAATCCCCGCTGCATTACCTCCATCGAGCAGGGACTGGATCACATCTTCTATCTTGCGGACGAAAAAAGCGAACTCTATCGCTGCCTTTACTGCGATACCCGTTACAGCGGGAAGAAATAAAGAGGAGCTTATCGATAAAAACTGCGGCGTAAGCCGCAGTTTTTCCCGCAGAAAGCACGTGCCTCGCAGGCTCGTGCAAGGGTCCGCTTTAAGGAGTTCAGGGCGCCATTGTTGATAAGGCTTGCTTTTTCCATAAAACAATGGTAACATTAGCCTGTTGCAATTTGTTCAAGCGGACAGTCTGTCTTTTGGCAGGCCCAAAAAGGGAAGGAAGCATATTGGAGAAGAAAAGCTATGTGATTCAGGTCTATACCGGCAGGGAAGACATAGTTACTATTCAGATGAGAGAGAGGGTTGTATTTCAGGAAGGGGAAGAGCTTTATATCCCTCAGGCTGTCCGCAAGAAAAACAGGGGCGGCGGCAATTGGGACACGACCAAAGAGATACTTTTCCCCGGTTATCTGTTCCTGGACGTCTACGATATCATCAGTATCCTCAAACAGCTTCGAAGGATTCCGGAATTTACCCGCCTTCTTAAGACCGGAGATGAAATAACGCCTTTAACGGAAGAGGAGAGAGACGTCCTCTGCCGGCTTCAGGGAAGCAGCCATGTGACCGAATGCTCCCTGGGCCTTAAGGACGGAGACGGGATCCTGATCGTGGATGGTCCTTTAAAAGGCTTTGCGGGATCCATCCGCCGAATCGACCGCCATAAAAGGAAGGCAATCCTCAAAGTTCCCATGTTTGGCCGGGATACGGAGATCGAAGTCGGTCTCGAAGTCATTGATCGAAAACCGGAAAATGAAAAGCTGGCCAAATCCGGGGTCCGCGTAGGAAAATAACAGATAAACTTGTTTTCATTTGGCAGCTTTGTTATAATAGTTTAATTAATTGTAAATTCATAGTGTATGCGGAATAAGAGCTGTTTATCAGCAAGAGATTAAGGGAAAAATATGGAAACGACGGAAAAGAATAAGGAAAATAAACTCGGATTTTTGAGTAAACACTGGAAAATTGTCAGTTTTTATCTGATTATCTATGATATCCTGATGGTCAATCTTTCCTATTTTGCGGCTCTTTGGCTGCGTTTTGATTTGAATTATACCCAGATTCCGGAGAATTTCCTGCAGGCCTGGCTGCGGTTTACGCCGATTTACGCGGTTTTTTGTGTCGCCGTCTTCTGGTTTCTGCATCTTTACCAGAGTCTATGGCGCTTTGCCAGCTACAATGAGCTGGCAAGGACGCTGACAGGTTCAATTATCACATCGCTCTTTCATATAATTGGGATTACGCTGCTCTTTCAGCGGATGCCCATTTCTTACTATTTTGTCGGGGCGATGCTTCAGCTCATCCTTGTTGTATCTATTCGTTTTGTATACCGTTTTTATCTGCTCATAAAGAGAGATTTCGTTCAGAGGGGTTCCGGAGAGAAGGAGCCGACTCCCGTTATGCTGATTGGGGCGGGAGCCGCGGGCCAGATGATTCTCAGGGACATCCAAAGTGCCCATGAGATCTATGAGAAAGTCGCCTGCATTATTGACGACAATCCCAACAAATGGGGCCGTTATATCGACGGCGTGTCGGTGGTGGGCGGCCGCGACCGGATCATGGAATTTGTCGAGCAGTATAAGGTAAAGAAAATCTATCTCGCCATTCCCAGCGCTTCCATGCAAGTAAAGAGAGATATTCTGACTATTTGCAGCCAGACCGAGTGTGAACTCAAGCAGCTGCCGGGGATCTATCAGATCGCGACCGGCGAGGTATCGGTCAGCAAGATGAAAAATGTCTCAGTGGAAGACCTGCTGGGCCGCGAACCGATCCGGGCGGATATGAAAGAGGTCTTTGATTTTATTTTCGGAAAGACCGTTCTCGTCACGGGCGGAGGCGGCTCTATCGGATCGGAGCTCTGCCGTCAGATCGCGGGCCATTCCCCGAAGCGCCTTATCATCTTCGATGTGTACGAAAACAACGCTTATAATATCCAGCTGGAACTCCGGGAGAAATACCCGAGACTCGATCTTGTTACCCTGATCGGCTCGGTTCGGGACAGCCGTAAGATGTTCGAGGTCTTCGCGGAATACCGGCCGGAGATCGTCTATCACGCTGCCGCCCACAAGCACGTCCCGCTCATGGAGGACAGCCCCTGCGAAGCTATCAAAAACAACGCCCTGGGAACCTACAAGACCGCCTATGCGGCAATGGTCCACGGCTGCGAGCGCTTTGTCCTTATCAGTACGGATAAGGCCGTCAACCCGACGAATATCATGGGCGCCTCCAAGCGCCTCTGCGAGATGGTTATCCAGAGCTTTGACGCCAAGATCAAGGCCGGCAGGGCCAATGAGATCCCCCAGCTCTTTACCCATAGGGGGTTTGAGAATGCGGACAAGGATGGCTCCGGCCATGTGTTTGAAGGGATCAAGACGGAATTTGTCGCCGTGCGCTTCGGAAACGTTCTGGGCAGCAACGGCTCGGTCATCCCAATATTTAAGAGCCAGATCGCGAAGGGCGGTCCGGTCACGGTCACCCATCCCGAAATCATCCGCTACTTCATGACCATTCCCGAAGCGGTGAGCCTGGTTCTCCTTGCGGGAACCTATGCGAAAGGCGGCGAGATTTTTGTGCTTAACATGGGTTCTCCGGTGAAGATCGTCGATCTGGCCAGGAACCTGATCCGTCTCTCCGGTTACAAGCCGGATATCGATATCAAGATCGAGTATACAGGCCTTCGCCCCGGTGAGAAGCTTTTCGAAGAGAAGCTTATGGCCGAGGAAGGCCTTAAAGAAACAGAAAATGAAATGATCCACATCGGCAAACCTCTCGAATTTGATACCGATCGCTTCTTAAGCGGTCTTCGCAGGCTGATGGACGCCTCTTACGCGAACAGAGAAGACGATATCCGAGGGTTGGTGCAGGAGATGGTCGTCACCTATCATCCGAGCGAAGAGAAGATGGGGGCGGGACATCACTGAAGAGAATTGAAATCATTTTACTTGATACACAACCAAAGCCCATTGAAGCACCTGCCGTTCGAAAGGCTCTTCGATGGGCTGTGGCTTTTATTTCTCCAGAAGGCTTTCCATGCTGCAGCCCAGGACCCTGGAGATGCGATAGACGGCATCGGCGCTCGCTTTGTTGATGTCCTTGTTCCGCTGCTCGTACATCTGGATCGAGCGGAGCGAGACACCCGAGCGTTTGGCAAGCTCGGTCTGTGTGCAGCCGTAAGTATTGCGGAGGCGTTTCAGGTTTGTGTCTTTGAAATGCGCCCGTACCTTCTCGTCAACGATATCCACGAATTTTGTGATGTCCGCTTCGTGAAGCGTATAGTACATGTTCGCGAGATCTTCATAGGAGAGGACAGTGAAGATGTCGCTATAGCTTCTTGAGGAAAACCACTGATAGAAGCAGACCGCCCAGCCAATCCAGTATTCCCGCGAACGACCAAAGCGCACATCTGGTTCGGCTTCAAGCTGTCTGCCGGTTGTTTCCAGTACGACATCGATTGCGATCTCAATTCCGCTTTTTCCTGCCAGGTAAGCGGGCTCGCCATTCTCCATCCGTCTGCTGACGGAACTGACGCTAAAGAGTTTTATGAAATCCGATCCCGGAATATGGCAGGTGTTGATTGCGTAATCAAAGGCATCGCCGAGCGATGATTGGGCTTTGCTCAGATAGATTTCTTGGTATGCGCGGGTCGTCATTGGTAACACCTCCTCTTATGATGTCCTGAATATACAAGCCGTCAGTCTCCTTTTCCAGAATATCCAGATAGGCTTGATTGGCTTCTTTGTCTCTGGCTTTGCGAAGGACATAGTATATGTCTTTTTTTGCTTCCTCAAAGCCCTCATATTTGAGCTTTGAAAATGCGAACTTTGACTTGATGACGATCTGTTCTCCGAGTTTCCCAAGCCGCATGGCGCAGGACAACTGTTCGACGGTGATCGCGTTATTGAGGAAAGCCTCCGCGTAGTCGAAATATGAGTCGTCCGCCCTATAACCGGTGATCAGATCGTAAGCGTTTACGTTGATGCCAAAGCGCTCGACCAGGTATTTTTTTGCCCGCCTTGCGATGGGGGTTTTGAGGCTGAAGAGGCGGTGATCCACAAGAACAGCTATCCAATTAAGAATTGTGTAATCTGGGCTGTTCAGGTTCAGGATATTCAGGTATTCCGTGTCCAAGGTGTAGCGGTTTGCAAATCCGTCACTCAGCGAGGAGACTGCCCATTCCTTCGCAAGGTCGATGCTTTCTGTGCAGTAGAAGCCCAGACCGAAGTCGTTATTCTTTCTGCCGAGTCCGAAGGCGGGGCTCTCTACGATTTGATTTGAACCGTGATAAACGGTGAGCTGTTTGTACATTGCGCAACCCTCCATTTGCTAGAATTATATCACTGAGGTGATATGAAATCAAGATAAAAAAGCGACTGCATCCTATCTTATAGACTCCTTAACGGGGATTCTCAAAGAGGATGTGGAGCTGGATCAAGTTAAAGAGGAGAAGTTGAGAGAAAAGTATGCGGCTGCTGATTGATGGGAATATTCGTGAATGGCAACCTGAAAAAAGAATACTAAGAAGAAAATAAAAATCCTTGTCTTATGGATGAAAACTTGCTATAATCATTATGCTTAAAGAGTAGGTCAAGTAGAGAAGCTTGGATATTTCGTTATGAAGCTGATGGAAGTGAATCGTCGCCTGGTCGCGTTCAACGAAGTCAGTTGACATAGGGTCTGTTAAGGTGGACAGAAAAATGTCTGCATGGCGAAGCCAACACTTTTTTTGATAATCTTAATTATATTTTCTTTGTTCACAATAGAAATCTTTTATATTTTTGTTACCGACACAATTCGTTTCAAGGATACGACGTTTTTGAGATATTCCTGCATTTTGGTTCAAAGAAAATTGTAGGATCCAGATCCTTGTAAATGCTGAAAAACTGAAAAAACAACAGGAAGCAGATGGAATGTGCAGGAATAATAAAAGAGACTTGATGAAGCATTCGTTATGCAAGAATATCTAAATGACTATAAGAAGAAAATAAAGTTCAAGAATATTATAAAAGAGTCAGATAAAAAATATTCAAGAATATATAAATGACATAGCTGAATGAAAGAAAATGAGAAATAATACAGGCGTATATTTTAGTATAGGAAAATATAATATATAGAATATTGAAAAGCGCATCGCTTTCGATTTAAGTTGCTGAGAATCTTCCTATATAAATGGATGGAGATACGCATATTGGAAGACAAGCAGGAAGCCACCTTTATAAAGGTGGCTTTTTTTTATACTTATCGGGAGAAATGCGGGACTAAGAATTGGTGCCCTGCTTATGTATCGGTAGTTTTGTGCTGTTTAGAATTGCCAAAGATATCAGCATGTGAGGTGGACTTTATAAGATTTGAAGAATTAATGAATGAAATTGAACAATTGGAGGTTCTTCCGAACAGCGCCATCTGGGATCTGCCGAAGCTCCTGGGGAATGACACAAAAAGAAGACTGTGTCGTTTAGGATCGGAAAGAGCGGCACAGGTTCTGGCGAATGCGATTGACCGGGTTAATGCAGGATCTGTGGAGCGGCTGGATGTGCTTGTTAAGGACGAGATTAAAAAAAGATGATGGAGAAGGACCTGAGCTGAGTGAGTATTTGCTATTGATGTATGGATAAATACGTCTTCACAGTAGAAGAGAAACTCATTTTATGGAAATAGGGACTATTTACAAATTTCGGATGAAAAAGCCACCCTTCACGGAGTTTTAGAGCCACCGTGTCGGCAAAATAGAGCCACCGTCACGGAGGAATATAGCCACTCAGCGCCTTGACAACACAAAAGGTATTCGGTACCATAATCCTGCGTTTACTCATATGGAGGGCAGGGCAATGCTGGAGAGCAACCCGGGTAACATATGAGGCTTTGCGAGAGAGTGGTGCCTTACGGTACCGCTCTTTTTTCGTTTCTGCGAGAAAACCTGGA
>JAILID010000043.1 GCA_024695465.1 Lachnospiraceae bacterium
CCAAGGACTCGGTACGGGCGGCTGGTTAGGCCTTACCCGGTGAGATTTTCTCACTCAATTTCATCAGCTTACCAATGCAAGCAGATGTGATAATTCGCTTGCAAGGGGAAATCAGTTATGCTGATTTCTCAGCTCGCACCTGTTAATAGTCTACCATAAAACCGGCTCCAATGCAAACCGACATGAAATATATTTCACGAACTCCCGCTTCCCGGAGCACCCTGGCGGCCGCGTCGACGGTAGCCCCGGTCGTATAGATATCATCGACCAGAAGCGCCCTGGAAAATGAAAAGCTCCTCCGGCCCGCCTTAAAGGCTCCGCGAAGATTTTCCGCCCGCTGCGCGGCCGAAAGCTCCTTCATGGCTCCCGTCCTCTCCGCGCGGATCAGGGCATCCGAAAGCAGCGGGACCCCCAGAAGAGCCGCCGCCGGACGCGCAATCTCTTCCGCCTGGTTGAAATGTCTCTGCCGTAGCTTGTCCTTATGGAGAGGAATCGGAATGACCGCTTGCGGCCGGAAGCTCCGCAGGCAGGCCTCCGCATCCTCAAAGGCGAGGCGCCCCAGGACTTCCCCGTATTCCTTCCGTCCCTTGTATTTCATATAAGCGATGGACTCCCGCATAAGCTCGTTATAGATATATACGCCGACTCCCCTCGTATAGAAATGGGGGTTTTTTTTGCAGTCCTCACAGCGGGATTCATAGGGGCGGACCGGTTTTCCGCATTTTACGCACCGCTTCCCAGTATAAAGAGGAAGCTTTTTTCTGCATTCCGGGCAGATATCCTTTCCGAAGGGAGCCGCCTCGTGGCAGACCGGGCAGCGTCTCGGATAAAGCAGATCCAGAAGGAAGCTTCCGGCCCCTGCCGCCCCGCTTCTCACGCTCCCTCCCCGCCTTGCAGCTCCAGGATCCGGTCTTTTAAAGAAGTGTAGCGGTGAAGTTCGCTTTCATTTTCAATCATATCCCTGAAGGCCTCCTCTTTTCCCAGCAGCATGACGCACTTTCTGGCCCGGGTGACCGCCGTGTAGAGCAGATTCCGGGTCAAAAGCATGCGGGGTCCCGTAAGAAGGGGAAGAATGACCGCCGGATACTCGCTGCCCTGGGATTTGTGGATCGTCACCGCGTAGGCCAGCTCCAGCTCATCCAGGTTCCCATAGGGGTAATCGACGAAACGTCCTTCATCGAACTCGATTGTCATATAGGCTCCGGGATCATTGATTTCACGGATAATCCCTGTGTCCCCGTTGAAGATCCCGCTGCCTTCCCGGACCGTCGCGCCGTGCCGGCCCCGAATCTCCCAGGGGATCTGGTAATTGTTCTTAACCTGCATGACTTTGTCTCCGCTTCTGAACTTCCCGTCCCCGTAGAGCTTCTCGGCTTTTCGGTCTGAAGGGGGGTTTAAGTATTCCTGCAGGATCCGGTTGAGGCGGGCGACGCCCAAAAGCCCCTTTTTCATCGGCGCGAGCACCTGGATGTCGAAAGGCCTGGCATCCACATAGCCCGGCAGCCGGTCCCTTATCAGTTCTATGCAGTTGGAGATGATGAGATTGGGATCCTCTCGTTTCAGATAGAGAAAATCCCGGCTCTTGTTGGTTAGCTTAATCTGCTCGCCCTTATTGATCCGGTGAGCGTTCATGACGATATCCGACTCGGCCGCCTGGCGGAAGATCCGGCCGAGGCGGACGGCAGGAAAGGCCCCCGATTCGATGATGTCCCTGAGCACTGCTCCGGGTCCCACCGAGGGAAGCTGGTCCATATCCCCCACGAGAATGAGCCGGGTCCCCACGGGAATGGCGGAAAGCAGCGCGTGCATGAGAAAGATATCCACCATTGACATCTCATCGACGATGACGACATCCGCTTCCAGCGGATTCTCGCTGTTCCGCTCAAAGCGGAGATGTTCCCGTTCGTCCTCAACCGAAGAAGAGATTTCCAGAAGCCGGTGGATCGTCGACGCCTCAAAACCGGTGGTTTCCGTCATCCGCCTGGCGGCGCGCCCGGTAGGAGCCGCCAGAAGGATCGACAGTTTTTCCGCTTCAAAACAGCGGAGCATCGCGTTGATCGTTGTCGTCTTCCCCGTGCCCGGCCCCCCGGTCATGATAAAAAGACCGTTCCGCATGGCGCAGGCCACCGCTTCCTGCTGCTCGTCGGAAAGCGTTATCTCGCTGTCCCTTTTAAACACGCGGCTGATTCGGGCTTTCGTATCGTCCTCCTCGGCCGTTATCCGCACGTTCAGATCCGTAAGCATCCGGGCCGTTCCGAGTTCGACGTAATAAAACCTGGCTTCATAGACGATCCGGACTCCTTCTTTTTCTTTCAGGATCACCTTCCGCTCGATCGCCAGGTTTCCGAGCTCATACTCCACCGCCTCCGGAAGGACGCCCAAAAGCCTCGCGCTTCTTACAAACAGTTCCTCTTCAGGAAGATATACGCTGCCCTCGCCGGCGGCCAGCCCGAGTACATACAGGATCCCGCAGCGGATCCGATACTGCGAATCCAGTTCGATACCGCCTCTGACCGCGATCGCGTCCGCGGTCTTAAAGCCCACGCCCTCGATCTCTTCGGCCAGGCGGTAAGGATTCTCTTTCAGGATCTTGTAGACTTCTTCTCCGTACTTTCTGTAAATGCGCACGCCGAGAGCCAGGGAAACGCCGTATCCGGACAAAAAGACCATGGCTTTCCGCTCTGCCCTCTTCTCATCGGTCTGCTTCGCGATATCCCTCGCCTTCCGCATGCTGATGCCCTTGACCTCCGAAAGGCGTTCCGGCTCCTCTTCGATGACCCGCAGGGTATCGTCGCCGAAACGTTTTACGATCCTTTTGGCCATGGCCATGCCGATTCCCTTGATGGCTCCGGAACCGAGATACCTTAAGATGGCTTCGGCGTTCTCCGGTTCGCAGTATTCAAAGCGTTCCACCTTGAACTGTTCGCCGTAGGAGACATGGGATACGGTTCTCCCGAAAACTTCGATGCTCTCGCCGGGATCCATAGACTGAAAGGAGCCGACGCAGGTCAGCTCCTTGTCTCCCGCGCCGAGAACAAAGACCGTATATCCGTTTTCTTCATTTCTGAAAATAATGTGGTCAACAATTCCTCTGACCGATTCGGTCGTATCCGGCATAGCATTTCCCCGTACATTCAAACGATTTATGACATCCGAAGCAGCTCCATCTTCTCGTTGTAAAGACCGGTTCCGATCGCCACGCAGTCCATGGGATTATCCGCAGTCATCGCGCTGATTCCGGTTCTCTCCTCTATGAGCTCCTCTATCCCGTCGATGGAAGCCCCTCCTCCGGACAGGACGATTCCCCGCTCAACGATATCCGCGGCCAGTTCCGGGGGCGTCTTCTCAAGAAGCGTGTAAACAGAATCCACGATTTCCGTCGCCACCTCCCCCGACGCCATGCGGATCTCATCCGAGGTGATCCGGAAGGTTTTGGGCACTCCGGCCTTAACGTCCCGGCCGGTTACCTGCATCGTACGGATCCCGGTTCTCTTAAAGACCGTTCCGATTTCGATCTTGATCTTCTCCGCCGTGCCTTCCCCGATAAAAACCCCGTGGGTCCGGCGGATATAACGGGTAATCGCGGTCGAGATATTATCGCTTCCCAGCCTCAAAAAGCTGTGTATGACCGGCGCTCCCAGGGAGATCACCGCCGCCTTGGTCGTCGCTCCGCCTATGTCAACCACCATATTCCCGACCGGCTTCGTGATGTCGATGCCTGAGCCGATCGCGGCGGCAACCGATTCCTCCACGACCGTTACGTCCCGGGCTCCTGCCTGATAGGCAGCTTCCTCACAGGCCCTCTTCTCCACCGGCGTCACCCCGCCCGGAAGCGAGAGAGCGAGCCGGGGCTTTAAGAAGGCTCTGCGGCCGATTACCTGGATCAGAAAATGCCGCAGCAGTTTTTCCGTAACGGAATAGTCGGATATCACGCCGTTCTTAAGCGGGCGGATTCCGACAATATTCCCGGAAGCCCGTTCCACAAGGCGGGCCGCTTCCTCGCCGAAGGCCAGGATCTTATCCGAATCCTTGTCATAGGCCACCATGGACGGTTCCGATATGACCACCCCTTTATTCCGCATATAGACTACAATATTGGACGATCCCAGATCAATCCCGATGTCCGTCTTCGCCATGTAACTCTCCTTCCTCATAAAGGCGCGCCGCCTTTTCAAGCTCCTTTTTGATATATCTTCCCGTCCAGCTCTCCGGCGTATCCGCCACTTCCTCCGGGGTGCCGCAGGCGACGATCGTTCCGCCCCGGTCTCCGCCTTCCGGACCGAGATCGATGATATAATCCGCTGTTTTGATAACGTCGAGGTTATGCTCGATCACGACGACTGTATTGCCGTCTTCCGTAAAGCGCTGCAGGATCTCCACCAGCTTGTGTACGTCCGCAAAATGAAGCCCTGTCGTCGGCTCGTCCAGAATGTAGATCGTTTTGCCCGTCGCCCTCCTGGAAAGCTCCGCCGCGAGCTTGATCCGCTGGGCCTCGCCCCCCGAAAGCTCCGTCGAGGGCTGGCCCAGCCGGACGTATCCGAGCCCGACGTCATAAAGGGTCTTGATCTTGTTCCGGATGCGCGGCATATTTTCAAAATAGGAAAGCGCTTCCTCTACCGTCATGTTGAGAACGTCATAGATGTTCTTCCCCCGGTATTTGACCTCCAGCGTTTCCCGGTTATAGCGCTTCCCCCGGCAGACCTCGCAGGGGACGTAGACGTCCGGCAGGAAATGCATCTCGATCTTCCGGATCCCGTCGCCCTGGCAGGCTTCGCAGCGTCCCCCCTTCACGTTAAAGGAAAACCGGCCCTTCTTGTAGCCCCGGACCTTTGCGTCGGTCGTCCCGGCAAAAAGATCGCGGATCAGGTCAAAGACCCCGGTATAGGTCGCGGGATTCGAGCGCGGCGTGCGCCCGATCGGAGACTGGTCGATATTAATCACCTTATCCAGCTTATCGATCCCGTAAATCTCCCGGTGTTTTCCGGGATTTTCATGCGCGCGGTTAAGATCCCGGGCGAGACGCTTGTAGACGATCTCGTTGACCAGGGAGCTCTTGCCCGAGCCGGACACGCCGGTCACGCAGGTGAAGACCCCCAGAGGGATGTCCACATCCACATCCTTCAGGTTATGGACGCCAGCCCCCCGGACCTTCAGCCAGCCGGTCGGCTGCTTGCGGACAGGCGGTACCGGCACGAAAAGCCTGCCGGAAAGATATTTTCCGGTAACGGAGTCGGGACTGGCGATGATATCCTCCACCGAGCCGATCGCGACGAGCCGGCCCCCATGTTCGCCCGCGCCCGGGCCGATATCCACGATGCAGTCTGCCGCCCGCATGGTATCCTCATCGTGCTCGACCACGATCAGCGTATTTCCGAGATCCCGCAGGGCCTTTAAAGTCGCAAGAAGCTTATCGTTGTCCCGCTGGTGAAGGCCGATGCTGGGCTCGTCCAGGATATAGGCGACGCCGACCAGTCCCGAGCCGATCTGGGTCGCCAGGCGGATGCGCTGGGCCTCGCCCCCCGAAAGCGTCCCGGTCGCGCGGGAAAGCGTCAGGTAATCGAGCCCGACGTCCCGAAGGAAGGTCACCCGGGAATTGATTTCCTTTAAAATCTGGCGCCCGATCGCCTCCTGGGTCTCTGTAAGTTCCAGCTTTTCGAAAAAAGCCAGCAGTTTCGTGATCGACAGGTCCGTAACTTCGCTTATGTTTTTATTTCCCACCGTAACCGCCAGCGCCGAGGGCTTGAGCCTCTGGCCCCCGCAGGCCGCACAGGGCGAGATCCGCATGTATTTTTCATATTCCGCCCGGGACCATTCGGAACCGGTCTCGCGGTAGCGGCGGTTTACATTTTCAAGAAGTCCCTCGAAGGCGACGTCATAGACGCCGACTCCCCGCTGGCCCCGGTAATGGACCTTGACCTCCCTTCCCTCCGTTCCGTATGTCAGGACCTTCCTGATCTCCTTCGGATACTTGTTCCAGGGGGTGTCGAGGTCAAAATCGTACTCCTTCGCGAGGGCGATGAGCGTGGCGTGGGCGAACGAGCCCTCATCCATCGCGCTCTGCCAGCCCGGCACGATGATCGCGCCCTGATTGATTGACAGGTTTTTGTCCGGGATCATGAGGTCCAGGTCGAATTCCATCTTATAGCCAAGGCCGGCGCAAACAGGACAGGCCCCGAAGGGGTTGTTGAAGGAAAAACTCCGGGGTTCGATCTCCTCGATGCTGATCCCGCAGTCCGGACAGGCAAAAGAGGAGGAAAGAGTCAGCACGCTGCCATCCATCGTATCGACCATCACGAGTCCCTCGCTGAGGCCCAGCACCGTCTCTATGGAATCCACGAGCCGCTTTTCGATCCCCGGCTTCACGATGAGGCGGTCCACCACGATCTCGATGTTGTGCTTCTGGTTCTTGTCGAGCGCGATCTCCTCGGAGAGCTCGTACATATTCCCGTCGGCGATCACCCGGACGTAGCCGCTCTTCTTCGCCTGTTCGAAAATCTTCTCGTGCCGGCCCTTGCGGCCCCGAACGACCGGCGCCAGCAGCTGGATCCGGGTTTTCTCCGGCAGCTCCATGATCTTATCGACCATCTGGTCCACGCTCTGCCGCTCGATCACCCGCCCGCAGTTCGGGCAATGGGGAATGCCGATCCGGGCGTACAGAAGACGCATATAATCGTAGATCTCCGTCACGGTCCCGACTGTCGAGCGGGGGTTGCGGTTCGTCGACTTCTGGTCGATCGAGATCGCGGGCGGCAGGCCTTCGATGGACTCCACGTCCGGCTTCTCCATCTGTCCCAGAAACTGACGCGCGTAGGAGGACAGCGACTCCATATAGCGCCGCTGCCCTTCCGCATAGATCGTATCAAACGCAAGCGAGCTCTTCCCCGATCCGGAAAGTCCTGTAAACACAACCAGCTCGTTCCGCGGAATATCGACTGACAGCGACTGCAGGTTATTCACATTCGCGCCGCGGATACTGATAAATTTCATCTGTCTTGCCATGTCTACTCCTAATCAAATAAATAAGCCGCCATCACCGAATTGGCAAGGTCGAATCCCCTCTCCGTCAGGAATACGCGTTCTCCCTTCCGGGCCAGAAGACCTTCTTCCAGATGTCTTTCGAGGATCTTCCCGTAAACAGTTGTCATCGCGGCGCCGAAGCAACTTTCGAATTCGGAAAATGAAACCCCTGCCGCCTTTCGAAGTCCAAGGAACATAAATTCCTCCATCTCCGCCTTCCGGCTGAGCCGCTCCTCCCCGCGTCGCGCATAATCGCCCGAAAGGTATTCCTTCAAATCTCTTGTATTGTTCCAGCGGACATGACGAAAAAGAGAGGCAGCCCCAATCCCGAAACCGAGATAGTCCCGCCGCTCCCAATAGCGCAGGTTGTGGCGGGAGGCAAAGCCCGCCCGCGCGTAATTCGAGATCTCGTAGCGCTCGTAAGCGGAGCTTTCAAGAATCTCCTTCGTCCGGTAATACATCCGCCGCTCGGTCTCCTCATCCGGCAGCGCGTATCGTCCGGAAAACGCCCCTCTTGCATAAGCTTCGTAAAAGGGAGTTCCCTCCTCAATGATGAGACTGTAGGCGGAGATGTGCTCGGGGCTTTGCGAAATCACCCGGATGAGGTCTTCCTCCCACATTTTTTCGGTCTGTCCGGGCAGGGCGGACATGAGATCCACCGAGAGATTGCGGACGCCGGCCATGCGCAGCGCCTCAAAGGAGCTGAGAAAATCCTCGTAGGAATGGATCCGTCCGAGGATCCTGAGTTCTTCCTCGTGAGTGCCCTGCAGGCCGACGCTCACCCGGTTTACGCGCGCCTTGATAAAGGAAAGCATCTCCTCCCCAAGAGTCCCCGGATTCACTTCCATCGTGATCTCCGCGTCCTCTTCAATCGAAAAGTTCTGCTTAAGAGCCTCAAAGACCGAAAAGAGCGTATCCGCGGGCATGACCGAAGGAGTCCCGCCGCCCAGGAAGACCGTATCGACCCTCGTCTCCGGGGCTTCTTCGGCCAGCCTCCGCCCGGCCGCCTGAATCTCCGCAATCATCGCTTTCGCATAGGCCCGTCTGACCCCTTCTTCCGCCGGCGCGGAGAGAAAGTCGCAATAGGCGCATTTTTTGACGCAGAAAGGAAAATGCAGGTAGAGGCCGAGAGCGTCTTTCATTTTACTCTTCACCGAGCTTCAAAACGTTCAGGAACGCGTCTTTGGGCACCTCGACATTGCCGATCTGCCGCATCTTCTTCTTGCCTTCCTTCTGCTTTTCGAGCAGTTTCCGCTTCCGGGAGATATCTCCGCCGTAGCACTTGGCCAGCACGTCCTTCCGCATCTGCCGGACCGTCTCGCGGGCGATGATCTTGGAACCGATGGCCGCCTGGATCGGAATGTCGAAGAGCTGCCGCGGGATCTCTTTCTTTAATTTCTCACACATCTTCGAGCCGCGCTCGTAGGCGCTCGGGGCGTAGACGATAAAAGAAAGCGCGTCTACCGCCTCATGGTTGACCAGGATGTCCAGCTTCACAAGCTCGCTTCTCTCATAGCCGATCGGCTCGTAGTCGAAGGAGGCGTAGCCGCGGGAACGGCTCTTTAAGGCGTCAAAGAAATCGTAAATGATTTCATTTAAGGGCAGCTTGTAGGTCAGGACCGCCCGGTTGGCTTCGATATAATTGGTACCCTCGTAGACCCCGCGCCGCTCCTGGCAGAGGGTCATAATGGAGCCGATATACTCGGTCGTCACCATGACCTCGGCCCGCACCATCGGCTCCTCCATGTACTCGATCTCAGAGGGCTCCGGCAGGTTCGAGGGATTGGTCAGGTCGATCACGGTCCCGTCAGTCTTATGGATCTTGTAGATGACGGACGGTGCCGTCGTGACCAGGTCCAGATCATACTCGCGTTCTAGTCTCTGGGTGATGACGTCAAGGTGCAGAAGGCCCAGAAAACCGCAGCGAAAGCCAAAGCCCAGGGCTGTGGAATTCTCCGGCTCATACTGGAGGGCGGCGTCGTTGAGCTGCAGCTTCTCCAGCGCGTCCCGAAGATCCGGATAGCGGGCGGAATCCGCCGGGTAAATTCCGCAGTAGACCATCGGCTGCGGCTCCTTGTAGCCCGGAAGCGCTTCGGCGCAGGGCCTGTCCGCGTCCGTGATCGTGTCGCCGACACGGCTTAAGCGGATCTCCTTGATGGAGGCGGTCATATAGCCGACGTCGCCGGCCCGGAGCTCCTCGCAGGGAATGAGCCTCCCGGGTCCCATGAAGCCCACCTCGACGACTTCAAAGACCGCGCCGGTAGCCACCATCTTCACCTTCGTTCCCCTTTTCATGACGCCGTCCATCACCCGGCAGAAGACGATGACGCCGCGGTAGGAATCATAGAGCGAGTCGAAAATAAGGGCCTTCAGGGGCAGATCCGGGTCGCCGTCCGGAGCCGGGAGCTTGTTTACGATCTCTTCCAAAACGGCGCGGACATTTTCTCCGGTCTTAGCCGAGACGCGCGGGGCCTCCATGGCTTCGATGCCGATCACGTTTTCAATCTCATCCGCCACCCTCTCCGGATCCGCGCTCGGCAGGTCAACCTTGTTGATGACCGGGACCACTTCGAGGTCGTGGTCCAGCGCGAGGTAAACATTTCCCAGCGTCTGTGCCTCCACTCCCTGGGTCGCGTCGACGACGAGAACCGCCCCGTCGCAGGCGGCCAGGGAGCGGGAGACCTCATAATTGAAGTCGACATGCCCCGGCGTGTCGATCAGATTGAAGGTATATTCCTCTCCATCGTCCGCTTTATAGATCGTCCGGACGGTCTGGGCCTTGATCGTGATCCCGCGTTCGCGTTCGAGATCCATGTTGTCGAGGACCTGATCCTGCATCTCACGCTCGGTCAGAAGCCCGGTCATCTGGATGATCCGATCGGCAAGCGTGGATTTTCCGTGATCAATATGCGCGATAATACAGAAGTTGCGGATTTTACTTTGATCCATGGTGCACCTTTCCGTTTTGTGATATAGTATAGGAAACGAAAAAAGTTTTTCATTTTCCCCGTTTCCGCTGCCGGCTCAGCGCCGGCAGCAATATAGGATATGATAAGCTGAAAATGAAAAAAATGCAAGTCATTTCATGCGCGTCAGAAGGGACATTCCAGTAAATGAAACAAATCTTAAACGACATCAAAAACGGCAGCTTCGCCCGGGTCTATCTTCTGACCGGCCCGGAAGGATATCTGCGCCGTTTTTACGCGAAAAAGCTCGCCGATGCAATCTGTCCGGAAAGAGACACGATGAACCGGGCCGTCCTCTCCGGGGACAAGGCCGATGAAAATGAGATCATCAGTCTTTGCGACACGCTTCCCTTTCTGGCGGAAAGACGGCTCGTCCTGGTTCGGGACAGCGGCTTCTTTAAAAGCGCGGCCAACCGACTGCCGGACTATGTGAAGAAGCTGCCGGAGGAGACGGTTCTCATTTTCAGCGAGAGCGAATGCGACAAGCGGAACCGCCTCTACAAGGCGGTCAAGGCGGCCGGTTACATCGCCGAATTCCCGGTTCAGACAGAAGCGACGCTTCTTAGCTGGAGCGCAAAAATTCTTTCAAACGCCGGCCTCCGGATCAGCCGTTCCGACCTGTCCTACCTGATTGCCCGGGTGGGAACAGACATGGGGCTGCTCTCCCTTGAACTCGACAAGCTGGCCTGCTTCTGCCGGGGACAGGAGGCCGTTCGCCGGGAGGACATCGAGGCCGTCTGCGTGGAACAGCTGGATGACAACATCTTCAAGATGCTTGAGGCCGTTACCCGCCGGGACCGGCGCGAGGCGCTCGCCATCTACGCGGACATGCTTTCCCGCAGGGAACCTCCGATGCGGATCATCGTTCTTCTGGCCCGCCAGTACAGCCAGCTGCTCATGCTGCGCGAGCTTATCGACGCGGGAGTCCCCGCTTCCGAATTCGTCTCCCGCACGGGGATGAACCCCTATGCGGTCAGAAAGCTGGGCGCCGCTGTCCGCCGCTACAAGGCTTCCCAGCTCAAAAAGGCGCTCGCCGAATGCGTCGCGATGCAGGAAGCGATCACCGGCGGAAACCTCAGCGACCGGCTTTCGGTGGAGCTTCTCATCGTGCGGCTTTCGGCGTAAATACAAGAGAGGGGATTCCTCCCGGAATCCCCTCTTTCTCAGCTATTCGATTTAAACTTACGCCTCAATCTTGTCCACAGCCTTCGCCATGCGGGCAATCTTGCGGGAATTTGTATTCTTCTTGTAGATTCCCTTGGCAGTCGCGCGGCCCATCTCCGCCTGAAGCGCGGAAAGCATGGTCGCTGCCTGGGCCTTATCGCCGGACTCGATCGCCGCGTAAACTTTCTTTACCGCAGTCTTGACGCCCGACTTCGCCGCTTTGTTGCGGGCTGCTTTCTTTGCATTTACCAGAACTCTTTTCTTCGCCGATTTGATGTTAGCCAAATCTCTTTACCTCCATAAACGCTTTTCACAATGAATCTCACAGCTACGTCTTTAGCCTAGAGACACGGTTTTGCGGCATGGACGTAAGCACTAACTTATATTAGACCAAGCTTGCGGAATTGTCAAGCGAATAGTTAAGATTTTCATCCGAATAAAAGAAGCGCCCGGCTTATGCGGACGCTTCAAGCGGAGAGGATGGGATTCGAACCCATGCGCCCCGAAGGACAAACGGTTTTCAAGACCTAGAAAAGCTACACGCACCCTTAAAATATAAGGCTTCTCGAAAACGTGACCATTTGTGACCAAGTTTTTGACGGCTTTTCTTCTATATTATATACCGTTCTTCCGCTATCCAAGTAATCCCTTAACAAGCACCCTCATTATAAAATGAAAAGACCGTTTGGTCAATGGATTTAAACCCCTT